>NZ_JBSGXU010000227.1:0-12193 GCF_053610205.1 Streptomyces sp. NPDC054932
GTCCGGCGGTGGGCGTGTGCGGCGCCGTTGCCGGGGGCGCAGCCCCCGGACCCCCGCGCCTCAAACGCCGGCGGGGCTTGAAGGAGAGCGCCGGCGGGGACGGGCCCGCCGACGTGGGGGAAACCTTTAGGCAGCGGCGCGGTGTTCCTGTTCGGCCTCGACCGAGGCGTTCCAGTCGCGCTTGATCGCGCGCCAGCCCTCGTCCGTCTCGCCCAGGCGCCAGTAGCCCGAGATCGACAGCCGCTCGCGCGGGACGCCGCGCTCCAGACGGAGGTGGCGGCGCAGATCCTTGACGAAGCCGGCCTCGCCGTGGACGAAGGCGTGGACGTCCGCCGAGGGGAACTCCATGGAGGTGACGGCCTCCACCAGGGCCTCGCCGACCGGGCGGTCGCCGCGGTGCAGCCAGATCGGGACGATGCCGTCCGGGGTGGCGATCTTCAGCTCGTCGTCCGGCCCGTCGATCTCCACGACGGCGTGGACCTGCGCACCCGCCGGCATCCGCTCCATCGCGGCGGCGATCGCCGGAAGGGCGCTCTCGTCGCCCACCAGGAGGTGCCAGCCGGCCACCGGGTCCGGGGCGTAGGCGCCGCCCGGCCCCAGGAAGCGCACGAGCTCACCCGGCTGGACCCGCGCCGCCCAGGGGCCCGCGAGGCCCTCGTCGCCGTGGACTACGAAGTCGAGGGTCAGCTCCAGGTGCGAGGGGTCCCAGCTGCGGACCGTGTACGCGCGCTGGCGCGGCCACTGGGCCCGGGGGAAGTCGGCGCGGATCTGCTCCAGGTCCCACGGCGCGGGGTAGCTGACGCCCATCGGTGCGAACAGCAGCTTGACGTAATGGTCGGTGTACTCGCCCACGCCGAACTCCCGGAGGCCCTCACCGCCCAGCACGAGGCGCACCATGTGCGGCGAAAGCCGCTCGGTGCGTACGACGACGGCGGTGCCGACGGTGCGGGCGCGTCCTTCTGCCACGGTGACTCCCCTGACTCCATGAAACTTAGCCTTACCTAAGTTATCACTTCATGGGCGCAGCACGCTGCTCAGGCGAGCGACAGCGCCCCCCAGAGCCCACCGATGGGCTAGCGCATCCACCAGTTCGGGTTGTGCCGGAGCCGTCGGAAGGGCCGGGTCGAACGCCGGAAGCGGCACGTCGGAGGCCACCTGGACCACCTTCGGCGCCACCGCCAGGTACGGCCGGGACTCGTCCAGCCGCTTGCGCTGGGTCGGAGTCAATTTCGACTTCGGGTCGTCGACCGCAGCGATGATTCCGGCCAGGGTGCCGTAGGCGTCGAGGAGTTTGGCGGCCGTCTTCTCGCCGATGCCGGGAACGCCCGGCAGGCCGTCGCTCGGGTCGCCGCGCAGCAGCGCCAGATCCGCGTAACCGGGGCCGTCCACCCCGTACTTCTCGCGGAGCCACGCCTCGTCCGTCACCTGCAGGGTGCCCACGCCCTTGAGCGGGTACAGCACCCGGCGCTGCCGCGCATCGTCCACGAGCTGGTACAGGTCCCGGTCGCCGGTGACGATGTCCACCGGGCCGCTCGCGCGGGCCGTGAGCGTGCCGATCACGTCGTCCGCCTCGTACCCGGCGACCCCGACCCGGGCGATGCCGAAGGCGTCCAGCGCCGCCTCGATGATCGGCACCTGCGGGGCGAGGGTGTCCGGGGTCTCCTCGACGTCGGGTCCCGTCTCCGTCTCCTCGGCGACCCGGTGCGCCTTGTACGAGGGGATCAGTTCGACCCGCCAGTGCGGCCGCCAGTCGGCGTCCATGCACGCCACGAGATCGTCCGGCCGGTGGTCCTGGACGAGCCGGCCGATGAAGTCGAGCAGGCCGCGCACGGCGTTGACCGGGGTGCCGTCGGGGGCCTTGACCGAGTCCGGCACACCGAAGTACGCGCGGTAGTAGAGGGAGGCGGTGTCCAGGAGCATCAGGCGTCGTGTCGTCACGGAGTCGATGATGCCGCAACGCGCCCCGGGGGTCGTTGCGGCCGCCGGAACCCCCCGCGCATCGACGGACAGTGAGTGCGCGTGTACGGGAAGACCCGTGCACGCGAAACCGGGGGCGGTTGCTGCGTAAGGTGCTTACAGCACACCGATGTGCGACAGACATGGGGAGGGCAGCCCCGACATGAACGACAGGGACGGCACCGACGGCACCGATGGCACGGACGGACTGAGCGCCGAGCTGAACGGCAGGGACGACAAGAGCAAGGACAAGGACGGCAAGGAGCCGCTCCGGGTGGGCGTGGCCGTGCGCAAGCGGCGCCGGGCGCTCCACCTCACGCTGGCCGCCGTGTCGGCGCGCAGCGGCCTGTCGGTGCCCTTCCTGAGCCAGATAGAGAACGAGCGGGCCCGGCCCAGCATGCGGTCCCTGGAGCGGGTCGCGGACGCGCTGGAGACCACGGCCGTCGAACTGCTGGCGGCCTCCGACACCGCGCGCACGGTGGACCTCGTACGGGCCGGCGACGCCTCCGCGCTGACCCCGCTCCTGGGCGTACGGCCCCTGGTGCGCGGGCACCACCAGCTGCACGCGATGGAGTTCACCGGGGACCAGGACGCCGGACGCGAGTACCAGCACCGCAACGACGAACTGATGTACGTGGTCGAGGGCGCCTGCCAGGTGGAGGCGGAGGGGCGGGCGTACCGGCTGGAGAGCGGGGACGCGCTGTTCCTGTCGGGAGGCGTGCGCCACCGCTGGCGGGCGGTCACCGAGGACACCCGGATCCTGGTCGTCGCGGTGGGCGAGCACATCCACGCGACCTCCGAGCCCCCGTCGCCGGGACACTGAGCGGCGTGCGGCGGGTCGTCTCGCTGGTGCCCTCGCTGACCGAGGCGGTGGCCGTGAGCGCGCCGGGGCTGCTGGTCGGGGTCACGGACTGGTGCACGCACCCCGGGGACCTCGGGGGCGCGGTGCGCATCGGGGGGACGAAGAACCCCGACGTGGCGGCGATCGCGGAGCTCCGGCCGGACCTGGTCATCGCCAACGAGGAGGAGAACCGGGCCCCCGACCTGGCGGCGCTGCGCGCGGCCGGGGTGGAGGTGCTGGTCACCGAGGTCCGGGACCTGCCGCAGGCGCTGCGGGAGCTGGACCGGGTGCTGGTGGGGGCGCTGGGGCTGACGAGGCCCGGGTGGCTGGCGGACGCGGAGCGCGCGTGGGGCCGGGTGGAGCCGCTGTCGGCGCGCACCGCCTTCGTGCCGATCTGGCGGCGGCCGTGGATGGTGCTGGGCCGGGACACCTTCGCCGGGGACCTGCTGGCGCGGCTCGGGGTCCGCAACGTGTACGCCGGGCACCCGGAGCGGTATCCCCGGGTTCGCGTGGAGGAACTCGCGGCGGCCGGCTGCGATCTGGTGGTGCTGCCGGACGAGCCGTACCGCTTCACCGATGAGGACGGCCCGGAGGCATTCCCGGGCCTGCCGGCCGCCCTGGTCGACGGCCGGCACCTGACCTGGTACGGACCCTCGCTGGCGGGGGCGCCGGAGGTACTGGTGGAGGCCCTGCGCGCGGCGCGCTGACCGGGGGTCCGTGCCGGGGGTCCGTGCCGGGGGTCCGTGCCGGGGTGCGCGTTCTGTGCGGGGTGTTTCGGTGCGGGCCGGTGGTGTGGGGTGGCGCCCCGCCGGAGTGTCTCCTCGGCTCGCGCGTGCGGCCGGGGCCCAGCCGTACCACCTGGGTTGCGCGCTCGTCCTGCGGGGACACTCCGCCGTGTCCCCACCCCACGCCCGGGCTCCGACCCGTACGGCGAACGGAACCCCGGCCCGTACGACGAACGGAAGCCCGGCCCGTGCGGCGAACGGGAACTCGGCCCGTACCGGGATGCTGCGGACCGGGTCGGATCCCCCCGGAACTCGGCTCGCGGAGGGGGAGCGGGGACGGGGAGGGGCGTCCCCGCAGGACGAGCGCGCAACCCAGGCCGTACGGGCCGATCCTGCCGCAGGCGCGAGCCGAGGAGACACCCCTCCGCGGCACCGCGTACCGGCCCGCACCGCGCAGCGGCCCGCACCGCGAATCGAACCCGCCCCGTCCGAGGGCTAGCCGGCGAGCAGTCGGCCCGAGAGCAGGCCCCGCAGGGTGTGGGCCGCCGCCAGCAGCCAGGCGGTCAGCAGGGCCAGGAAGAGGGCGGTGGCGAGCCAGGCGTAGGCCGTCAGGCCGGTGTGGTGGGCCAGGCCGGCGGCGCCGGTGACGCAGGTGCCGACGGGGAAGGTCAGGGCCCACCAGGTCATCGCGAAGCCCATCCCGCCCCGCGCCGCCCGGACCAGCATGGCCGCGGCCAGGGCCAGCCACAGCAGGGCGAAGCCCATCACCGGGACCCCGTAGACCACGGCGAAGGCGCCCAGCGCGCCCGCGTAGGTGCCGTCGATCGACTGGGGGGCGACGTCGGCGAGCTGGTTCACGGCGGTGGTGGACTGCCCGAGGGGGCCGAGGACCAGGAACAGGGTCGGGGTCAGGGCCAGCGGGAGGGGGCCGCCCACGATCAGCCGGCCGAGGATCAGGGGGAGCATCAGCAGGGTGGCGAGCAGGCTGATGCCGAACATGGCGTAGCAGGCGAGCAGCAGGGTCTCGCGGGGCTGGCCGGCGGGCAGGTGCGGTATCAGCAGCGGGCCCAGGGCGGCGGAGACCATGGGTGCGACGAGGGGGAGCAGCCAGACGGGGGTGGCCTGCCCGGGCTCGACCTTGTGCCGTACGACCATCAGGTAGGGCACGGCCACGGCCATGACCAGGCCGATCGCGGTACCGGCGGTGAAGAGCACGGCGTCCACGGCGACGGCGGCGCCGGTCCCGATGATGTCCTTGCCGACGATGAGGGTGCCGCCGCCGACGGCGAGCAGCGCCATCGAGAGGCAGCCGTAGAAGGGGGCGACGGCCGGGTCGAGGAGATGGGCGCGGGCCTGGTCGCGGTGGTGGAGCCAGTGCCCGGCGCGGGCCGTGAGCAGGACGGCGAGGAGGACGGCGGACAGCGCCCAGACGAGCTGGCAGGCCACGCGCTGGCCCGGGAGCTGGAGCGGGAGGGTCGAGCCGGCGTTGGCGACGATCGCCGTGCCCATGACGCAGGCGTACCAATTGGGGCCGAGGTGCCGCAGCGCGGGGGCCTTGTGGGCCCGGACTGCGGGTGTGGTGTGGGTGCGGGGTCGCACGAGGGTGGTGGCCATGACTCCAGCCTGCTGCCGGGTCGGGGAGGGCGGCAGAGGTCATCTTCCTATGAGGCCATAAACTGACGTTATGGGTAATGAGGAGTGGGTTCCGCTGGCGCACCGGGTACCTGACCTGGGCGCGCTGGAACTGCTGCTCGCGGTCGCGCGGGTCGGCAGCCTGAGCGGCGCGGCCCGGCGGCTGGGCATCACCCAGCCCGCCGCGAGCAGCCGGATCCGGGCCATGGAGACCCGGCTCGGCGTGGCCCTGGTGGACCGCTCCCCGCGGGGTTCGACGCTGACGGCCGAGGGCGCGCTCGTCACGGACTGGGCCCGGCGGGTGGTCGAGGCGGCCGAGGCCTTCGACGCGGGGGCACAGGCGCTGCGCGGGCGGCGGGACTCGCGGCTGCGGGTGGCGGCCAGCATGACCATCGCCGAGTACCTGCTCCCGGGCTGGCTGATCGCGCTGCGCGGGCAGCGGCCGGACACGGCCGTGTCGCTGCACGCCGGGAACTCGGCGGTGGTCGCCGAGCGGGTTCTCGCGCACGAGGCCGACCTCGGCTTCGTGGAGGGGCTGACCGTGCCGGAGGGCCTGGACTCGGCGGTGATCGCACAGGACCGCCTGGTGGTGGCGGTGGCCCCGGGCCACCCGTGGGCGCGCCGCACCCGGGGGGTGGAGGCGGCGGAGCTGGCCTCGACCCCGCTGATCCTGCGCGAGCGGGGATCCGGGACCCGGCAGGTCCTCGACGCCGCACTGGCCTCGGCCGGCGGGCTGGCCGCACCGCTGCTGGAACTGGCGTCGACCACCGCGGTGAAGGCGGCGGCGCTGAGCGGCGCGGGACCGTGCGTACTGTCGGAGCTGGCGGTCGGGGACGAACTGGGCGCGCGGCGGCTGGTGGAGGTTCCGGTCTCGGGTGCGGGGCTGGGCCGGGCCCTGCGGGCGGTCTGGCCTGCGGGCTCGCGCCCGGCGGGCCCGGCCCGCGACCTGCTGTCGCTCACCCACCGCCGCATCTAGTAGGCCGGCTGGGCCGATCGGGCGAGGAGGGATCGATTCGGCGGTGGCCGACCGGTGACCGGGCCGGGACCCTGCGGGAAAGGTGGTGCCTGCACCTTCCGGCTCTCCGAGGAGAACACCCGATGCGACTTCGCAACGCCGTCGCCGCCGCCTGCGGCGCCTTCACGCTCCTGCTGACCGTACCGACCCCGGCCTCGGCCGCGACGGGCGAGTTCCGCTACACGTACGCCGGCCTCGACGGCAGGCCACAGGTCGGGGTCATCGAGAACCCGGTCGGCCGTGAGTGCTTCACCCTGCCGGAGGTGCAGGACCCGGGCGCCAGCGCACCGGCCCACTCGCCGCGCAACCGGACCGACGCGACGGCCACGGTGTTCACCGAACCCGACTGCCAGGGCGACTCCTTCACGCTGCGGCCGTTCGTCGGCCGCGGTTCGGAGCGGCTGGAGCTGCGGTCGGTGGTCTTCAGCAGCTGACCGGCGCCGCGCCCGGGGACCGGTCGCGGAGGCCGTCAGGTGGATTCCTGGCCGCTCCGCGACCCGAGGGTCTTCGTCAGGAGCGAACCCGCGACGATCAGGGCGACGCCCAGCCACCACATGTTGTCGAAGATCAGGACGGCGATCCCGATCGGCACCAGCAGGCCCGCCAGCGGCAGCAGCAGTCCGGCCCAGTTCGTCGGCTCCGGTTCCATCCCGGCGGCCGCGCGGGCGGCGCGGGCGCGGACGACGTCCGGGTACCAGACGGTGAACTTCAGGGCGGCGACGATCGCCAGGATCTGGATGATCCAGCCGGTCCAGATGTTGTTGGGGTTGTGCAGGACGAGGTCCCCGTAGGCGCCCGCGGCGGCCGCCACCAGGAACGCGACGCCCCACGCCCCCGTGATCATGTAGTTGGTGCGCAGGAAGCCCCGGGTGTGCCAGAGCGACGGATCGACCTGCTCGCGGGCGTACTGGAGGGTGAAGGGCATCCGCACGGCCATCGAGCCGAAGGCGATCACGGCCAGGGCGATGTTGGAGACCTCGCCGGCGTACGTCTCCAGCCAGCGTCGTGTGCCCTCGCTCGCCAGGAGTCCGACGACGGCCATGGATGCGAAGAACACCACGTCGGCGAGTTCCAGCAGCTTCCAGGACGTGCCCCGGTTGACCAGGCGGCTCACCACGATCAGCGCGACGGCCGCGGCCAGTGCCAGTACGACCGCGAGCTCGAACCGCCCCGGGCCGACCAGCAGCGAGAAGATGATCCACGGCGCCATTCCGACGATCGGGTTCTCCAGGAACCCGGCCACCGGGCCGGATGCCTTGCCCTGTGCCTCGCTCCGCATCCTTCCAGCGTGCGCGCGCCGCGTGGGAGCGGCCATTCGGGCACCGGGCACGGCGTACGCCCTCCCCCTCGGTCCGTCGGGTCCGAGGGGGAGGGCGGCGCGTCCGTGCGTCAGCCGACCGGTACCGCGGTGCGGACCGAGGCCGCCTCGACCAGGGCGGACATCACCCGTGTGTCCTTGTCCCGTTCGGGATGCCACTGGACGCCCAGGACCCACTGCTGCGGGTCGGGCAGTTCGATCGCCTCCACCGTGCCGTCGACCGCGTGGGCCGAGACGACCAGGCCGCGGCCCAGTCGGTCGACGGCCTGGTGGTGGTAGGTCGGGACCTGCGCCTCCTCCGGGACGAGCTCCGCGTACCGGGTCCCCGGCACGGGACGGACCGGGTGCCAGGAGGTGGCGCCCGGCGTCTCGAAGTGGCCGTCGATGTGCTGGATCAGCGTGCCGCCCAGGGCCACGTTCAGTGCCTGCATGCCGCGGCAGATGCCCAGCACGGGCATCTCCGCCTCCAGCGCGGCGGCGATCAGGGCCAGTTCCCAGTGGTCGCGGACCGTGGCGGGGGCGCCCGTACGGGAGTCGCGCGCGGCACCGTAGTGGAGCGGGTCCAGGTCCGGCCCGCCCGCGACGACCAGGCCGTCCACCCGGCTCAGCACCTCCGCCGCCGATCCGGGTTCGTCCGGCGGGAGCAGCACGGCCGCGCCGCCCGCCGCCTGGACGAGTTCGTAGTACCCGGTCGGTACGAGGGATGTCGGGAGGTCCCACACCCCGTAGCGGGTGGAATCCTCGACGTAGGTGGTGATGCCGATGAGCGGCCTGGGCACGTTCGTTACCTCCAAGTGGGGCAGAGCAGGGCAGCAACAGGGTTTCAGTCGCGGGTCAGTTCCGCCTCGGCTTCCGCCAGAGCCGCGAACTCCTCCTCCGGGGCCGAGGCCACCAGGTGGTGCCGACTGTAGATCGCGAAGTAGGCGAGGGCGACGGCGTACACGGCCAGGGCGATGAATGCGGCGTCCTTGTCCACCAGGAAGGTGGCGACCAGGGCCGACAGGGCGAGTGCGAAGGCCACCGAGGAGGTCAGGATGCCGCCCGGGGTACGGTACGGGCGCTCCAGGTCCGGCTCCCGGCGGCGCAGCACGATGTGCGAGAGGGCCATCAGGGCGTAGGAGATGGTGGCGCCGAACACCGCGATGTTGAGCATGCGGGCGCCGTCGCCGGTGGCCGCGGCGAGGGCGAAGCCGATCGCGCCGGGGATGACGAGACCGAGGTACGGGGCCTTGCGCTTCGAGGTGAGGGAGAGGAAGCGGGGCAGGTAACCGGCCCGGGAGAGGGCGAAGAGCTGGCGCGAGCCCGCGTAGATGAGGGAGAAGAAGGAGGCCACCAGGCCGGCCAGGCCCGCGTAGTTCACGAAGCGGCTCAGCGCGGTCGGGCCGCCGTCCCCCTCCAGGGCCACGACCAGCGGATTGCCGGCGGCCTTGACGGCGTCGGCGCCCTGGGCGCCGGTCGCGGCGAAGAAGGTGATCAGCGCGAGGAGGGCGAGGATGCCCATGGAGATCGAGAGGGCCTTCGGCATGGAGCGGACCGGGTCCTTGGCCTCCTCGGCGGCGAGCGGTACGCCTTCCACGCCGAGGAAGAACCACATGCCGAAGGGGAACGCCGCCCAGATGCCGAGCAGGCCCAGCGGCAGCCAGGAGTTCGAGCCGAAGGCCTCCGGGTCGACGGGGATGTTGTTGAGCCCGTCGGCGTCGAACTCGGTGAAGGCCCCCACCGCGAAGATCAGCAGCGCGGCGACGGCGATGGCGGTGACGACGAGGCTGAAGCGCAGTGCCTCGCCGACGCCCCAGAGGTGGACGCCGATGAAGATGACGAAACAGCCGAGGTAGACCGGCCAGCTGGAGGTGAGGCCGAAGAGGCCGAGGGACTCGACGTAGTCGCCGATGAAGATGACGATCGCGGCGGGGGCCAGGATGTACTCGATGAGGATGGCGGTGCCCGTGAGGAAGCCGCCCCAGGGGCCCAGCGCGCGGCGGGCGAAGCCGTAGCCGCCGCCCGCCGTCGGCAGGATGGTGGACAGTTCGGCGAGCGAGAAGACCAGGCAGGCGTACATCGCGCCCATGAGGACGGTGGCGATGGCGAGGCCGCCGAAGCCGCCCTTGTCGAGGCCGACGTTCCAGCCGGAGAAGTCTCCGGAGACGACGTAGGCGACGCCGAGGCCGGTGAGGAGGAGCCAGCCGGCGCTGCCGCGGCGCAGCGTCCGGCGCGCGAGGTATTCGTCGGGGCTGTCGCCGCCGTCGGGGGAATGGGTGGGTGCGGGTACGGCGGCGAGCCGTGCCTCGATGTCGTCGGCCATCGTGCGCTCCTGCCTAGGGCAATGGTTGTGGGGCGTACCTTTGCCTTAGTGGAGTGGAGTGCGCAAGACCTCTGCGTTAAACAGAAGTTACGAAAACCTCCCGGCCGCCCCCTCGGGTGCTCAGGCCAGGAAGCCCCGCAGCAGCGCCGCCGTGCCGCAGCAGTGCTCGCGCATGGTCTCGCGGGCCCCGGCCGCGTCGCCCGCCAGTACCGCCTCGACCAGGGTGCTGTGCTGCTGCTGGGAGTGCTCCAGGTTCCGCACGAGCAGCGGGATGCAGTCCAGCAGGTCGTTCACGGTGGCCCGGACGGCCGCGTACTGGGCCGTCAGCGTGGCGGACCCGGCGAGCTCGGACAGGGTGAGGTGGAAGAGCGTGTCCTGGCGGCGGTAGTCGGCGAGCGGGGCGTCGTGGGTGGCGGCCAGGGCGCCGAGCAGCCGTTCGGCGCCGCCCTCGGGCAGCCCCTGCGAGGCGCACAGTCCGGCCGCCCCCACCTCCAGGACCTCGCGGAACCGCAGGGCGTCCTCGATGTCCACGCCTGCGACGCGCCGGCGCAGCTCCTCCTCGGCGCCGCCGGCCGGGGTGTCGGGGCGGGGCAGCACAAACGTTCCGCCGTACCGCCCGCGTCGGGCCTCCACCAGGCCCTGGTCCTGCAGGACCTTCAGCACCTCGCGCAGGGTGACCCGGCTGATCCCCATCCGCTCGGCCAGTTCGCGCTCGGGCGGGAGTCGCTCGCCGCCCGGCACCAGGCCCAGGCGGACCACCTGGAGGATCTGCTCCAGTGCCTCCTCGAAACCGTTGCCCGCCCGCACCTGTCGCAGCACGGGATTCAGTCGCGCGATCGCGTCGCCTTCGCTCGCCGTATCGGTCATCTCGGCTCCTCCCCTTCCCAAGCAATGGTTCTATTCAATACCTTAGGGCTCCTCGGCTCACCGAAGGAGAGATTCCAGTGGTAGACCGCAAGCCGCCGCTCGCGCCCGAGGAGCTCCGCTCCCTCGTCGCCAGCGGTGAGATCGACACAGTCGTCCTGGCCTTCCCCGACATGCAGGGGCGGCTCCAGGGCAAGCGGTTCGCCGCACAGTTCTTCCTCGACGAGGTCCTCGAGCACGGTACCGAGGGCTGCAACTACCTCCTCGCCGTCGATACCGACATGAACACCGTCGACGGCTACGAGATGTCCTCCTGGGACCGGGGCTACGGCGACTTCGCCATGCACCCGGACCTCGCCACCCTGCGCCGCATCCCCTGGAACCCCGGCAGCGTCTTCCTCCTCGCCGACCTCGCCTGGAACGACGGCTCGCCCGTCGTCGCCGCGCCCCGGCAGATCCTGCGCCGCCAGCTGGAACGCCTCGCCGACGCCGGGTACACCGCGATGGTCGGCACCGAGCTGGAGTTCATGGTCTTCCAGGACACCTACGAGCAGGCCTGGAACTCCGGCTACCGCGGCCTGACCCCCGCGAACCAGTACAACATCGACTACTCCGTCCTCGGGACCGGCCGCATCGAACCACTGCTGCGCCGGATCCGCAACGAGATGCAGGCCGCGGGCCTGATCGTCGAGTCGGCCAAGGGGGAGTGCAACCTCGGCCAGCACGAGATCGCCTTCCGCTACGACGAGGCGCTGACCACCTGCGACCAGCACTCCGTCTACAAGACCGGAGCCAAGGAGATCGCCTCCCAGGAAGGTGTCTCGCTCACCTTCATGGCCAAGTTCGACGAGCGCGAGGGCAACTCCTGTCACATCCACCTCTCGCTGGCCGACACCGACGGACGCAACGCGATGGCCGGGGACGGCCCGGGCGGAATGTCACCGGTGATGCGGCACTTCCTGGCCGGCCAGCTGGCCGCGCTGCGCGACTTCTCCCTTCTCTACGCCCCCAACATCAACTCGTACAAGCGTTTCCGGCCGGGATCCTTCGCACCGACCGCCGTCGCCTGGGGCGTGGACAACCGGACCTGTGCGCTGCGGGTCGTCGGCCACGGCCGCTCCATGCGCTTCGAGAACCGGCTCCCCGGCGGCGACGTCAACCCGTACCTCGCCGTCGCCGGCCTGGTCGCGGCCGGGCTCTACGGCATCGAGAACCGCCTGGAGCTCCCCGAGGCCTGCGGCGGGAACGCCTACACCGCCGATTACGCACACGTCCCCGCCACCCTGCGCGAGGCCGCCGAGCTCTGGGAGAACAGCGAGATCGCCAAGGCGGCCTTCGGCCCCGAAGTGGTCGCGCACTACCGGAACATGGCCCGCGTGGAACTCGACGCGTACGACTCCGCGGTGACCGACTGGGAGCTGCGCCGCTCCTTCGAACGCCTGTAGCCCCGCACACCCCTGAACCGAACCTGAGAGGCACCACGTGTCCGATGCGCTGGAAGTTTTGAATCCGGCCACCGAGGAAACCGTCGCCCTCGTCC
>NZ_JBSGXU010000228.1:0-12121 GCF_053610205.1 Streptomyces sp. NPDC054932
GTGCACGGGGACTCCCTCCGGCACCGCCCGGCGCCGCGCCGTCGAGGTACCCGTCCAGCAGGTTCCGCGCCGGGCCAGCAGGCGGCGCAACCACAGCTCCATGGAGACGAGTTCCGCCAGCCCGTCCAGCGGGACCGGGCGCCCGTCCGCCGCATCGAGCAGCGCCTGCCGGACGACCCGGGCCTCGATCAGGCCCGCGTCCGCGAGCAGCGGGGAAGCGAACAGGTCCAGCAGGTCGCTCAGCGCGGCGCGCAGCCCCAGCCGGGTCGCCGTCTCGTTCGGCACGCGGTCCGTGACGCCCCAGCCCGGCGGGAACTCGCGCACACCGGCCGAGGACAGGACGCTGCGCAGGACGGCGGCCCGGGCCCCGGGCTGGACCCGCAGCGACTCGGGCAGCGCGCGGGCGGCCCGTACGACCTGGTTGTCGAGGAAGGGTGCGTGCAGGCGCTGGCTGCGGACCTCCACGGCCTGCTCGAAGACCCGGTGGTCGGCGGCGTGGCGGGCGAGCAGCGAACGGGCGCGGGCCTCCCCCGGCCGCAGCGACAGCGGGGGGCGGCCGGCCGCGACCGTCAGACGGATCGATACTTCCGCCAGCGCCTCCCCCGTGAGCCAGCCCGCCGCCGGCCCCGGGCGGGACCAGGTCAGGGCGGCGAGGGAAGCGTCCACCGGACCGGTGGCGCGCTCGGGGACCCCGCCCTCGCGGAGCCGGGCCGCGGCGGCCTCCATGCCCGCGCGGTACGACGTACGGGCAAGTCTTCGGGCCGCCGAGTACACGGTGAGCGGGACCAGCAGGGACTCCCCGGAGGCTCCGGAGGCGGAGGCCGAACGGGCCAGCGCCGCCACCGGGCGCAGCAGGTGCCGCCGTCTGCGGTCCATCAGGAGGTCGGCCATGCGGGCCGGGTGGGCGTCGAGGACCTGGCGGGCGCCGTGGCCGGTGAAGTGGTCGGCCGATCCGGCGGCCAGCCGGCGCCGCTCGCGGGCGGCGAAGACCAGCGAGGAGCCGGGTTCGTCGGTGAGCGGGCCGTCGAGTTCGGCGTACGGGAGGGCTTCCTCGGCGGCGGCCACCACCACGTGGTGCAGGCGCGGGTCGGCCGCGATGGCCCGGGCCCGTTCCAGTTCGGCCTCGCGCCCCTGCGGGGTGGCCAGGTCGTTGAAGGTGACGGCCAGCAGCCGGGCCCCGGCCGGACTCAGCAGGCTGCCCGGGGCTCCCGGCAGACCGGCCGCCAGCAGGGCCAGCGTCGCGGAGGCGCTGCCGCCGGAGAGGTCGGCGCCCACCCCGGGGGCCGGGGCGCCGCGGGCGGCCCGCCGGTCGGCGGGGCCCATCCCGGGCACGGGGCCGGGATCGTACGGCGGAGCCACGTCGGGAGCATGCCGCGGAGCCGTGAGCCGGGCGCGCACGGCATCCACCAACGCTTCCCGTACGCCCTCCACCGCGCGCTCGGCATCGGCCTCGGGGGCAGCCACCGCGAGCGAGGCGACCTGCTCGTAGCCGGTGATCTCGCGGGAGCCCTCGCGCAGGATGAGCGCGTGCCCGGGCGGGATGCGGCGGACTCCGGCGTACGGTGTGCCGTCGCCCAGCGCCTCGGGGCTGTCCGGGCAGGCCAGCAGGGCGGCGAGGTGGCCGATGTCGAGCTGCGCCTCGATGAGGTCGGCGAGCGGGAGGGCCGCGGTGGCGTACGCCGTGCCGCTCGCCCAGGGGGTGTAGAAGACGGGCCGGGCGCCCGCGAGGTCGCCGAGGACGGTGATCCGGCGGCCGGCCTGGACGACGGCGGTGTAGCTGCCGGACCACTGGGTGAGGTGGCGCAGTGCGCCGCCGCGGGCGGCGTAGAGCGCGCGGCGCAGTTCGGCGTCGGTGGCGCCGCAGCAGCCGAGGACGGCGAGCCGGGTGAAGGGGTCGGCGGGATCGGCGGTCAGCGTGCGGATCTCGTCCGGGCGCCAGTCGCCGACGGCCCAGAGGGGGTCGGGGTCGCCCCAGAGCAGCTGTGCTCCGACGGGGTGGACGGTGCGTTCCGCGTCCGCGCCCGGGTCGTCCGGATGGGCGGCGTCCGCGATGCCGCCGTGCAGGGGGGAGCCGCCGTCGCCGTATCCGCCCTGGCCGTATCCGCCCTGGCCAGAGCCCTGACCAGGGCCGTGGCCGGGACCGTGGCCGGAGACCCGTCCGGCCGTGCCGAAGCTCGCGGCGATACTGCTCCAACCCACCAACCAGCGCACCGCCGCCTCCCCAGCCCGTGGGCACATGACCGGGGCACAGGCAGCACGGACGGCGCTGAGGGCGCGGCCGCGGGACCCCGGGTGGCTCGGGGTCCATGCTGCCACGGGACAGGCGTGCGAGAGTGGTTAAAGGGGGCGCACACGCAAACGAACACGCCCCGGCAACGCGGTATTTGGCGTTCCGTTCCCACCGCCCCACAGGTCACTTTCAGCCATTCTTCGGCTGTTGGGAGAGCCGACGCGGGCCGCCGGCACCCGGTGCGCGGGCGCGGTCCGGGAGGCGCATTCCACCCCCCGGACCGTTCCGCCACCCGCGGGGATTGAGGCAGCGGCATCCCCCGGCCCGCCCGGTCCACGCAGCGGGCCGACCCACGCACCGCACATCGAATCGCCGGGTCCCGGGACCGGCCAGAGCGCACGGGCAGGCGCACGGCCACACGGACGGAGCACGCGATGACACGTGCGCCCCGGCTCCGGGCCCGGGGGCGACTGTGCAAACGGACAACAATCCCGCCATACGGAAGTAAGGGCCTTAACGCTTGGGAGGCGGGGAACTACGCTGGGTTTACGAAATGCCGGGCGCCTATGCCCCGGCGGCGTCTGCGTTCCGCGTGTGACGAGGGGTGGCGCATGTCCAGGGAGCTCCGCGAGCCCAATGAGAAGCTCGGCGCCGTCCTCGCCCTCGCGGGCATCAGCAACGCCGGGCTGGCCCGGCGGGTCAACGACCTCGGCGCACAGCGCGGCCTGACACTTCGGTACGACAAGACGTCGGTGGCCCGGTGGGTGTCGAAGGGGATGGTGCCGCAGGGCGCCGCCCCCCACCTGATCGCCGCCGCCATCGGCGCGAAGCTGGGACGCCCGGTGCCGCTGCACGAGATCGGCCTGGCGGACGCGGATCCCGCGCCCGAGGTCGGGCTGGCCTTCCCGCGCGACGTGGGCGCGGCGGTGCGCTCGGCCACCGACCTGTACCGGCTCGACCTCGCCGGACGGCGCGGCGGTGGCGGGATCTGGCAGTCGCTCGCGGGCTCCTTCTCCGTGGCGGCGTACGCGACGCCCGCCTCGCGCTGGCTGATATCTCCCGCCGACAGCTCGGTGGCCCGGGAACCGGCGGGCCCGGCTCCGCACCTCACCGCCCACCACCCCGCGGCCGACGGCTCCACGGCCGCGGGCCCGGCGGGCGGCACCTCCGCGGGCAGCACGTCCGCGGGCGGCACCTCCGCCGGGCACGACCCCGTGGCGCAGCACTCCATGGTCCAGAGCCCCGTATCCGCGACCCCCTCGGTTCATGAGGTGCCGGCGCACGAGGGCGCGGCACCAGGTCCCCGGTCCTCCCCGGAAGGCCGCACGACCGGACCGGCGACGGGACCGATGGCGGGACCGGCGACAGGCCCGCCGTCCACCGTTGTGCCCGCCCAGCCGGGGCCCGAAACGCCGCGCGACCACGGGCAGCGCGTGGGCCACAGCGATGTGACGAAGCTGCGCGAGGCCGCCGAGGACGCGCGCCGCTGGGACTCCAAGTACGGCGGCGGGGACTGGCGTTCGTCGATGGTCCCCGAGTGCCTGCGGGTGGACGCGGCGCCGCTGCTGCTCGGCTCGTACACCGACGAGGTGGGCCGCGCGCTGTTCGGCGCGACCGCCGAACTGACCCGGCTGGCCGGGTGGATGGCCTTCGACACCGGGCAGCAGGAGGCGGCCCAGCGCTACTACATCCAGGCGCTGCGCCTCGCCCGCGCGGCCGCGGACGTACCGCTCGGCGGCTACGTGCTGGCCTCGATGTCGCTGCAGGCGACCTACCGGGACTTCCCGGACGAGGGCGTGGACCTCGCCCAGGCGGCCGTCGAGCGCAACCGCGGCCTGGCCACGGCGCGCACGATGAGCTTCTTCCGGCTGGTCGAGGCGCGGGCGCACGCGAAGGCGGGCGATTCGGTGGCCGCCGGGACGGCGCTGCGGGCGGCGGAGGGCTGGCTGGAGCGTGCCCGGGCGGGCGATCCGGATCCGACCTGGCTCGGTTTCTACTCGTACGACCGTTTCGCGGCCGATGCGGCGGAGTGCTACCGGGACCTCAAACTGCCCCGGCAGGTGAGGCGCTTCACCGAGCAGGCGCTGTCGCGGCCCACCGAGGAGTACGTACGGTCGCACGGGCTGCGGCTGGTGGTGAGCGCGGTCGCCGAGCTGGAGTCGGGCAATCTCGACGCGGCGTGCGCGGCGGGCACCCGGGCGGTGGAGGTGGCGGGCCGGATCTCCTCGGCCCGGACGACCGAATACGTACGGGACCTGCTGCACCGCCTGGAACCGTACGGGGACGAGCCGCGCGTGGCGGAGCTGCGGGAGCGGGCGCGGCCGCTGTTGGTGGCGCCGGCGTAGGACCTCTCTTCCGGGGGGCCGCGTGGCCGCGTTGTCGGTGCCGGGGTGCAGTATGCAGGGGTGGGAGGTGTCAGCGTGGGTGGCGGCGTGGACTGCGATGTGCTGGTGATCGGCGGCGGAATCGTCGGCCTGTCGACGGCGCATGCCTTGTCGCGCCTGGCTCCGGGGACCAAGGTGGTCGTCCTGGAGAAGGAGTCGGGCCCGGCCCGGCACCAGACGGGCCGCAACAGCGGGGTGATCCACAGCGGGATCTACTACCGCCCGGGTTCCCTGAAGGCGCGCTTCGCGGTGAGCGGGGCCGCCGAGATGGTCAAGTTCTGTGCGGAGCACGACATTCCGCACGAGGTGACGGGCAAGCTGATCGTCGCCACGGAGCGGGAGGAGCTGCCGCGGCTGCACGCCCTGGTCCAGCGCGGCCGGGAGAACGGCATTCCGGTGCGCGAGCTGGGACCGGCGCAGATCACCGAGTACGAGCCGCAGGTGCGGGGACTGGCCGCGATCCACGTCGGCAGCACCGGGATCGTGGACTACGGCCGGGTGACCGCTCAGCTGGCGGAGTCCTCGGGTGCGGAGATCGTCTACGGCGGCGCGGTGGACCTGATCGCCCGCCGCGCCTCGGCGGTGGCGGTCCGCACCACGTCCGGTCTGGTGGTCAGGGCGCGGGTGCTGGTGAACTGCGCGGGTCTCCAGTGCGACCGGATCGCCCGCCTGGCCGGCGACGACCCGGGGATGCGGATCATCCCCTTCCGCGGCGAGTACTACGACCTGGCCCGGCCGGAGCTGGTCCGGGGGCTGGTGTATCCGGTGCCCGACCCGGCCTTCCCTTTCCTCGGGGTGCACCTGACCCGGGGCATCGGCGGCGGCGTCCACGTCGGCCCCAATGCCGTGCCGGCGCTGGCCCGCGAGGGCTACGCGTGGTCGACCGTGCGGCCCGGGGACATCGCGGACGAGCTCGCCTGGCCGGGATCCTGGCGGATGGCCGCCCGGCACTGGCGGTACGGGACGGGCGAGATCCACCGCTCGCTGTCGAAGCAGGCCTTCACCCGGGCGGTACGGCGCCTGCTGCCGGCCGTCACCGCCGCCGATCTCCACCCCGCCGCGGCCGGGGTCCGCGCCCAGGCCGTGCTGCGGGACGGCACCCTGGTGGACGACTTCCTGATCCGCGACGCCCCGCGCACGGTCCACGTGCTCAACGCACCCTCGCCCGCGGCCACCGCTTCGCTCCCGATCGGCCGCGAGATCGCCGCCCGCGCCCTTCGCACCCTCGGCGCGGCCTGAGCGGTCCCGCGCCGGCTCCCCGCGCCGCTCCCCGCGCCGCCTTCCGGTGCTCCGCCCCGGGCCTCCTGGCGTACGAGGCGCGGGGTCCCGGGGCCGGCCCCGGCAGCGGCGGCGCTCGCACGACGGCTGCCCGGGCCCCCGTCGTAGAATCAGCGCATTGTGTCTGAGTCCCTGAACCCCCAGTCGCCCCGCCTCCCGGACGCCGCGCCGGAGGCGAACTCGTACGTGCCGCCCAAGTGGCGCACCGAGCCCCGCTTCCCCGACGGGCCCTCGCCGGACCCGGCCGGCTCGCACCACGAGCGGCGGATCCGGAGCTTCCAGCCCCGGCGCAGCCGGGTCACCACCGGTCAGGGCGAGGCCCTGAAGCGCCTGTGGGGCACCTGGGGCCTGGACATCGACGGCCGCGAGGTCATCGACCTGAAGACGCTCTTCGACGGCCTCCCCGTCGTCCTCGAGATCGGCTTCGGCATGGGCGAGGCCACCGCGCAGATGGCCGCCGCCGACCCCGGCACCGGGATCCTCGCCGCCGACGTGCACACCCCAGGTCAGGGCAACCTCCTCGCCCTCGCCGAGCGCGGCGGCATGACCAACGTCCGCGTGGCCAACGGCGACGCCATCATCCTGCTCCGCGAGATGCTGCCGCCCGACTCCCTGGCCGGCATCCGCGTGTACTTCCCGGACCCGTGGCCCAAGGCCCGCCACCACAAGCGCCGGCTGATCCAGCCCGAATTCCTCACGCTGGCCGCCACCCGCCTGGCACCCGGGGCCGTCCTGCACTGCGCGACCGACTGGGAGCCGTACGCCGAGCAGATGCTCGAAGTCCTCACCGCGCACCCGGACTTCGAGAACACCCGGCCCGACGGCGGCTTCTCCCCGCGCCCCGCCTTCCGGCCGCTCACCCGCTTCGAGGGCCAGGGCCTCGACAAGGGCCACCTCGTACACGACTTGCTCTTCCGTCGCAGGGAGAACTGACAAGGTCACCGCGCGTGTCAGACCGGATCGCTAGGGTCATGGTGTGTTCCGAGCGCCCCACCATGTGCTCCCACGTCCGTCCGGCACGGTCCGCACGTGCGTGCTCCTCGCCCTGCTCGCCGCCACCGGGATCGCCATCCTGGAACTGGTGCGGGAGCAGACCGGCACCTCCGGCTTCTTCGTCGGCCTCGGCCTGGCCCTGCTCCCGGTGCCGCCGCTCATGGCGGCCTTCCGGTGGCTGGGCCGGGCCGCGCCCGCGCCCTGGTCGCAGCTGCTGTTCTGCTTCGGCTGGGGGGCCTGTACCGCGGCACTGATCGCGATACTGGCCAACAACTTCGCCACCGAGTGGATAGCCGCGGCCACCGCCGACGCCTCCGCCGCCGACCACCTCGGCTCGGTGGCCATCGCCCCGGTGGTGGAGGAGAGCGCCAAGGCGGCGGCCCTGCTTCTGGTGTTCGTGTTCCGCAGACGCCATTTCACCGGCCCGGCCGACGGATTCGTCGTGGCCGGCTTCACCGCCACCGGCTTCGCGTTCACCGAGAACATCCTCTACCTCGGCAACGCCTTCGTCGAGGATCTGGCCGAGGACAGCAGCGCGCTGGACTCGGTGACGGCGGCGACGTTCTTCGTGCGGATAGTGCTGTCGCCCTTCGCGCACCCGCTGTTCACCGTGCTCACCGGGCTGGGCTTCGGGGTGGCGGCCGTCAGTGCCCGCCGTTCGCGCAGGATCTGCCTGCCGCTGCTCGGCCTGGCCCTGGCCATGGGCATGCACGCGCTGTGGAACGGCTCCTCGCAGTTCGGCGAGCACGGCTTCTACACGGTCTACGCGTGCGTGATGGTCCCGGCCTTCGGGCTGCTGGTGTGGCTGGCCGTGCGGATAAGGCGGAACAGGCTGCGGGCCGTCGCCGGGGAGCTCGCCCAGTACGCGGCCGCGGGCTGGCTCGGTCCGGCCGAGGTGCCGGCCCTGGCCTCGATGCCGGCCCGGTCGCTGGCCCGCGCCCTGGCCCGGCACAGCGGGGGCCGGGCCGCCGGGCGCGCCGTGGCCCGCTACGAGGCCGACGCGGTCGCCCTGGCTCTGCTGCGGAACCGGGCGCGGCGCGGCGGACCCCTGGGTGAGCGGGATTTCGCGAGCCGCGAGCGGGAGCTGCTTCACCGGCTCTGGCAGCGCCGGGCGACGGCGGGGCCCGCGCTGGCCCGGGCGGCGGTCATGGAGGAGCTGATTCCGCCGTGGTTCGACCCCCTGGACCCGGCGGGTGCCCGGGCGGACGTGCCCGGACCGCGACGGACGGACCGGGACCAGGGCCCGGCGGGCGCGCAGCCGGCGCCGGAGCTCAGACGTTCAGACCCTTGGAGTTCAGCCACGCCAGCGGGTCCATCGTCGATCCGCCCTTGCGTACTTCCAGGTGGAGATGAGGTCCGGTGACGTTGCCGGTGGCGCCGACGCGGCCGATGGTCTCGCCTGCGCCCACCGCGCCGGAGGTCACCGACATCGAGGACAGGTGGCAGTACCAGATCTCCGTGCCGTCCGGCAGCTCCAGCACGATCCGGTAGCCGTACGCGCCGGACCAGCCGGCCGAGGTGATCTTCCCGGCTGCCACGGCCTTGGCCGGGGTACCGGTCGGGGCCGCGAAGTCCAGGCCGGTGTGGTGGCCGGAGGACCACATGGAGCCGGAGTCCCCGTAGTGCGAGGTGAGGGTGTAGGCGGAGGTCGGCAGGGAGTAGCTCCCGGACGGCTTGGCGACGCGCTCCTGCTCTGCCTTGGCCGCGGCGGCCTGCTCGGCGGCCTCTTCCGCGGCCTTCGCCTCGGCCTGGGCCTTCGCCTCCTCGGCCGCCTTGCGGGCCACTTCCAGCTTGTCCTTGGCCTCCTGGGCGGCGGCCTGCTGCGCGGCCTGCTCGGCCTCCGCGCGGGACTGCGCGTCGGCGGCCTCCTGCTGGGACTCGGCCTGCTGGAGGATGCGGTTGCGCAGCGCCTCACCGGCGTCCGCGCCGTGGACGGACTGCTGCGCGATGATCCCCGTCCGCTCGCCCGTCGGGGCTGCCGATCCGGAACCGCCGTCTCCCTGCTGGTCCTTGTCACCGGTCACCAGGTCGGGCAGGGACGGCAGGGACGGCAGGGATATCGCGACCTGGGGCCGGTCCTGCGCGGTGGCGATGCCGCTGGCACCGACCGCCGCGATGACGCCGACGCCGAGCACGGTGGAGCTGCGGGCGAGTCCGCCGCGCTGCTTGGCGACCCGGTGCTTGCCCCGGACCGGTCGCACCGAATCCTCGGTGGGATTCCACTCGCCCCAGGCACCCGCGGTGGGTGGCTCCTGGATCTCGACGCCTTCAGGGGCAGGCAAGTTGGAGGCCACGGGGGCACACTCCTCATCGACGCGCAGGGACGCGCGCGCGCACGGTGCCGTCTCTTGCGACGGCTGGGACGACCGCGCTGCGTTATCGAAAGGTAATAGACGCAGGGGAGTGATTCCAAGCTTCTCCGCTTGATCGTTCCCACCAATCAGCCACTCCCTGACTGGCTTTGGCCATACCTTTCTCCTGCAAATAGGCCACAACTGGGGCAAAAATCAAGCGATTCCCTCATCCCTTCAGCCGCAAGCTCCACATGACGACCCGTCAAGACGCTTGCGGAGAGCACCCTTTCCATTACGCACCGTCACATCACGTCACCTCGGGGCACCACCGGCACCGTCCGCCTCCGATCCGGCTGCCGCTCCCCCGGCCGGCCCACCGCGAGCAGCGCCATGTCGTCCGTCGCCCCACCCCCCGTATGCCGGCGCACGTCGCTGCTGAGCGCGCTCAGCAGCGCATGCGGTCCGGGGAAGATCCGCCCGCGCAGCCGGGCCGCCGGATCGTAGAAGTCGCCCGCCCCGTCCCGGGCCTCGGTCAGCCCGTCCGTGTACAGCAGCAGGGTGGTGCCCGCCGGGAAGGCCCACTCCTGCACCAGGTCCGGCCAGCCGCCCAGCTCCCCCATACCGAGCGGCAGGGCGGGTTCCGCCGGGGCGAGGACCGCCAGCTCGCCGTTCCCGTGCAGCAGCAGCGGCTCGGGGTGGCCCCGGTTGAGCAGCCGCAGCACGCACGCGCCCGGCGGGATCTCCCCGAGCACGCACGTCGTGAACCCCTCCACCGCGTCCAGACTGTCGCGCCGGGTGCCCTCGCGGGCCAGCGCCCGCTCCAGCCGCTGCGCCAGCGCCTCCAGCGTGGGCTCGGTCTCCGCCGCCTCCCGGAACGCCCCGAGGACCACCGCGACGGCCTCCACCGCCCCCAGCCCCTTGCCTCGCACGTCGCCCACCGCCAGCCGCACCCCGTACGGGGTCTCCTGGACGGCGTACAGGTCGCCGCCGATGAAGGCGTCCGCCTGCGCGGCCTCGTACCATGCGGAAACGTGCAGCCCCCCGATGCGCTCGGCGGGCTTCGGCAGTACCGCCCGCTGCGCGGCCTCGGCGATCCCGCGCGCGGAGGCGAGCCGCTCGCCACTGCGCCGCACCATTCGGTTGATCAGGAGCGCCAGCCCGGCGACGGTCAGTACGGTCACCAGCTCGGTCAGCGCCTCGACCTTCCAGCTGGTGCCGTTGAGGAGGTGCAGTACGAACACCGCGAACACGGCCAGGGAGCCGGTCAGGGCAGTGGCCCAGAGGGTGAACAGCGGGGCGGCGATCAGCGGGGCCGCAGTGAAGAACGGGGACCCCGTGAAGCTGGGCGGGGTCAGCGCATCAAAAACCATCCCGAGGGCGATCAGCGCGACCGGCAGCACCCGGACCACGCGACGGATCACACCGCTCCCACTCCCGTTCGCGCGCCCACCGCCGTTGCCCTGCCGGCCCAGCCCCACCACGCTGCTCTCCTGCCGCCCGGTCCGTTGCACGGGTGCGGGCCCGCCGCCTCGCCCCTCAAGGCTGGCGGCGGGAGCGTCCGCGGGCGACCCGGCGAAGTCCGGACGGGTGACGGAGCGTGAGAACGGGGCCGCAGGCCCCGAACACGACGAAGGCCCGGTTCCTGTGGAGGAACCGGGCCTTCGTACTGAGTAGCGGGGACAGGATTTGAACCTGCGACCTCTGGGTTATGAGCCCAGCGAGCTACCGAGCTGCTCCACCCCGCGTCGGTAAACACAACTCTACGCCATCCGGGGGGAGCCCTCCGCCAATTAACCGCCGACCCGCCCCCGGATCCGCATACATGCAGGTCACAGCCCCCAAACCGGCCCGAACCCGGCCCGGAAGCGACCGTGCGGGCTCGATCACCCCGGCCGGCGGGGCCGCCAAGAACGGCGACGGCGCGTCGCCGTCAGGCGAGAGGAACCCTGGGGCGGGTCAGGACGCGGGTGGTGCTCCCGTCGTCCTCCTGCACGTCCCGGACGTGGGTGAAGCCGATGCGCTCCAGCAGGACCAGCGAGGCCGTGTTGGAGTCGGCCACCGTGGCGTGCACCTCGGTCAGGCCGAGGGTGTCGAAGCCGTACGCGACGACCGCCTCGGCGATCTCGGTGCCGAGTCCCGATCCCCAGGCCTCGGGAGCCAGGGCGTAGATGATCTCGTGGCCGTCGACGCCGTCGGTCCGCTTGATCTCAGCGTGTCCGACCAGCCGGCCGCCCCGGCGCACGGCCCACACGTCGAAGAGGCCCTCGGCGTAGACCTTCGTGAAGATCCGCCCGAAGAGCGCCCGGTCCTCGTCCTCGCCGGCGGGACCGTCCCCCATCCACCGCGACACCCGGACGTCCTGGAAGAGGGCGACGAAGCCCTCCTCGTCAGCGGGGGTGTACGGGTCGAGGAGCAGGCGCTCGGTACGCAGAACAGGCGTCATGACCGGCGACGCTACCCGCTCCGCCGGGCGGGCTCACGGGATTTACCGGCCGCCTTCCGGCGGGGCTGACGGACCGTCCGCCCACGGGTCGACGCCGGGATCCCACCACCGTCCTTCCTCACGCCGGTGGATGACGGGACGGTGGCGGTACAGCGAAGCGCCCCACCCGAACGGATCGGATGGGGCGCTGACGCACAGGTCGGAAGAGGTCTCCTCGTCCCTGCGAGCGGTAGGCCATGTCGGACTCGAACCGACAACCAACGGATTAAAAGTCCGCTGCTCTGCCAATTGAGCTAATGGCCCTCCAGGTGCTCACCCCAGAGCATAGCCGGAAGGCGCCGGTCAGCCGATCGGGTATCCCCGACCGGCCTGTCGCCGCCGGGCCGGTGGGACTCCGGGAGCCTCGCTCCGGTCGACGGAGAGGTGTACCCAGGGGTGTTACGCACCATCAGCTTCCGGGAGCGAAGAGAGGGCCCGTACGCACCGGGGTGCGTACGGG
>NZ_JBSGXU010000229.1:0-12115 GCF_053610205.1 Streptomyces sp. NPDC054932
CAACCGCCGTGCCGCGGGTGCGCGCGGGGGAGGGGACGGCCGGCGGCCCCCGACGGGCCGGGCCCCCGACAGGCCCGGGTCCTGCGCCCCGGACGGTGGCCGGGGAGCGGCTCGGGCAAGACTTCTGCCCATGAGAGTCAGATGCCTGGAGATCATCCATCCCGACGGCCACGTCCCCGTCGCGGAGTACGACGGGATCCGCGTGGGCGGTGTCTACCCGGTTCTGGAGTTGGTCGCCCACGACATCGACTGCCAGATCCGCGTGCTCGGCCCCGACTCGCCCGACCCCGGACTGCTCTGGGACCCGGACGGCTTCGAGACGGTGGACCCCCGGATACCGCCCGGCTGGACCCTGACCATCACCGGCGGCCGCACCCGTCTCGCGGATGCCCGCTGGCAGCGGCCCGGTTTCTGGACCGACTACCACCACGGCGACGAGCAGGCCCGGGCCGACTACGAAGACGTGAAGGGCGAACTCCTCGCCGCCGTCCCGGATCCGCCGGGGTGCCGGGGAGCGGTTCACACCACGTGACGGCGGCTTCGGCCGTCAGGCGGGCATGAGGAACGCCGGGACGGGACGGCCCGCCCGCGGGCCGCCGTTCCGACGGCCTCCTGTCGATCACAAACCGCACAGCCGGTAAAGCCTTGGCCCCTATGGAGTGAACTGCGTCAGGACTCCGTGACCCTTGGCCGGAACCCTCCATACGTTGGCCCCTCTTCGCTCATCACCACAACTGGGGGGCCGGTGCGCAACCACCGACTCGTAATGACCGCTGCCTTCGTGGCAGCCGGTCTCGGCATCATCCCGGGTACCGCGCAGGCTGCGGATCCCGTACCCGTACCCGTCGCGGCCGGTGTGGCCGAGGCGATAGCCAAGGCAGCCACCTCCGAGGGCTTCCACAGCCCGGCCGACCGCACGATCCGTACCGCCCTGCCCGCTGCCGCCGGGAACGGCAAGGCGAACGCCAAGACCGCCGCACCACAGACCGCACAGGCCGTACAGGCCGAGCCGGCCGCACCGGCCGCGGGGGCCAACCCGGCTCTCGCGGTGGACGTCAGCGGCACCAGCTACACCGCGCACGGCATCGAGCTCACCGCCCTGATCACGAGCGCCGACTTCGCGCTCGGCGTCGTCATCGACTGGGGCGACGGGAAGTCCGACACGCTCACCGCCCAGGGCAACGCCGAGCTGCACCACTCGCACACGTACGACAAGTCCGGCGAGTACCAGGTGAAGGTGACGGTCACCGACACCGCCAACGCCGTCCAGGCCGCCAACGGAGGCGCCTTCCTCACCCCCGGTTCCGACTTCACCCCGCACGCCCCGACCCGCCTCCTCGACACCCGCAACGGCACCGGCGCGCCCGCGGGCAAGGTCGCCGGACAGGGCTCGGCCCGGGTGAAGGTGGCCGGCAACGCCGCCGTCCCCGCGGGCGTCACCGCGGTCGCCCTCAACGTCACGGTCACCGAGACCGTCGACAGCGGGTACGTGACCGCGTGGCCCGGCGCGGGCCACGACCGCCCGGGGACCTCGAACCTGAACTACACGGCCGGCCGGTCCGTCCCGAACCTGGTGATCGTGCCGGTCGGCGAGGACGGGTACGTGGAGCTCTACAACGGCGGCGGGCAGCCGGTCGACCTGATCGCCGACGTCACCGGCTACTTCACCCGGGCCTCGGCCGGCGGCTACACGTCGATGACGCCCGCCCGGTTCGTGGACACCCGTGAGGGCCTCGGTACGTCCCGGGGCAAGCTCGCCGCCCGCAGCGCGTTCACGACCGGGATCAGCGGTCTGCAGGGGGTGCCCCAGAACATCACGGCCGTGGCGCTGAACGTCACGGTCACCGAACCCGGAGGGCTCGGGCACCTGACCGTGTCCGGGGACGGCCCGGTCCCGACGGCGTCGAACCTGAACTTCGTGGCCGGCCAGACGGTGGCCAACGCGGTGATCGTGCCGGTGGCCGCGGACGGGACGATCAAGGTCTTCAACGGGGCCTACCTGCCGGCCCACGTGGTCGTCGACGTCGTCGGCTACTACAGCAAGGAGAGCAAGGCCGCCTTCCTGCCCTTCACCCCGTTCCGGACCCTCGACACCCGCGAGGAGGCATACGGCTGGCCCGGCGGCAGGTTCCGGGCCCGGGAGCACATCACGCAGGGGTTCACGCCCGAGGCGGCGACGGGCGTCGAGGCCTACGTGCTGAACACCACCGTCACCGAGACCGGCGGCGACGGATTCCTCTCGGTGGCGCCGAGCCCCAACCCGCTTCCGGCACCGGGCGAGCCGGCCGCGGACGCCGGGCCGCGCCCCGGCTCCTCCACCCTGAACTGGACGGCCGGCGCGATCGTCCCGAACCTGGTGCAGGCGAGCGACGGCGACCACGGCGTCATCAACTTCTGGAACCAGGGCTATCAGGACGCCGACCTGGTGCTCGACGTCTTCGGCGTCTACCAGTCGAAGTGATTCCCGGGAGCGGGGACGGCGGGGGCGGCCTGCACGGGCGGGCCGCCCCCCGGCCGGCCCCGCTCTCCCGGCACGGTCAGCGCCGGGTGCGCCAGGTGCCGTAGAGAGCGGCGACGGCACTGATGACGCCGGCGAAGCCGGTGTCCCCGACGGCGAGGTAGACACCCGCACAGGTGGCGAGGAGAGCGATCAGCACGACGCTGTCGCGGTTCCCGTACCGGCCGGCTTCGGGCGGGGCGGCCGGCTCCTGCCGTGCGGGAGGTACGGGGTCGGGCGCCTGGGGTGTCGCGTCGGAGTGGGTCATGTCTCAAGGAGACCGGTCCTGCGGGCGGGTTCCCAGTGATCCGTACGGTCCCGCATGGACCCGGACAACACCCGCCACAGCACGCGGAATCCGCCCCGGCCCCGAACGCCGCCGGGGTTCGACACCGTTCGGCGGATTCCGCGCACGTACGGCGCCAGGGGCCTTGGCGCCGGTTTCCGGACAAGGGGGTGACCCGGTGACGCATGAGGATGCCGGGATCGAGCCGCACGACGTCGCTGCTGTCACCGCGTTCGAGGACGCGCTGCACGACTTCACCGAAGAGCTGAACCGGCTGCACATCGTGCACGGCGCGCCGACCTACGCGACCGTGGCGGGCGCCTCGTCGCGACCGAGGCTGACCAAGGCCGGACTCAACGAGCTGTTGTCCGGCAAGCGGTTCACCTCCCTGGAGGCACTGCTCGAATTCGTCCGGGTCGTCACCACTCCCCGGCACCTGGACCCGGCCGCCGCTGCCGGGTTCCGGGCCGCCCCCGCGACCGTGGACGAATGGCGGCGCCGCTGGCAGGAGGTGAAGCTGCTCCAGCGCCGGGCCCAGCCCGCGAACAAACGCCTGCGCGCCACCGTGCGGCAGACTCTGGACGACGCCTCGCAGGAAGCCGAAGCCCTGCGCAGGGACGCCCGCGCCGAGGCCGACCGCATCCGGGCCGGCGCGGAGGCCGAAGCCGCACAACTGCGCGCCCGGGCCCGGCGCGAATACGACGAACTCCTGCACCGCGCACGCCAGGAGGCCGCCCGGGCCGAGGGGGCGCCACCAGGAGAAGGGGCGGGGGAGGGCGGGGACACCCTGGACACCCGGGAGGCCGCTGCCGCCGGCTCCGGCTCCGGCTCCGGCTCCGGTGCCCGGACGCGGTGGCGGGGGAGGAGCCGTGGCCTGCTCGCGGCGGCGCGTCCGCCGGCCGCAGCGACCGCGGTGGCCGGGCTGGTCCTGGCCGCGATGGTGGCGGGAGACTCTTTCACCGGGACGTCCGGGGACTGCCGGGCGGGGCTGACCCGAGCGGCCGATCAGCTCATTCCCCGAGCCGGCCCCACGGCCCGCGACGGCATGCGGTTGGCGGCGTTCGCCCACGGGCCGGGCTCCTTCATCCCCGGCCCGCCCGGGCCCGTCCGCGGCTTCCCGCTGCCCTCCTCCGGCCCGTCGGCAGACGCTTCCCCCGCACCGAGCACCTCACCGACACCCAGCCCCGCCCCCGCACCGACCGTTTCACCGACAACGACAACGACACCGACGGCCCCGAGCAGGCCCGACCCCTGCGCCCCGCAGGCGCGGGGCGGTCAGGCTGCGGCGCCGAGGAGGCGGTTGACGAGGAGTTCCGGGTAGCCGGAGGCCGGCGGGTCGATGCCGAAGATCGCCCGTAGGTAGAGCGGCGCGACGAGCTGGTCGAGGATCTGGTCGAGGGGCGGGGGGACCTCGCCCCGTGCGGCGGCTCGCTCGCGGATGCGCTCGATCGCGCCGATGCGGCGCTCGAACTGCTGCGCGCGCTCGCCCTGCGCCGTGGCGCTGCCCGGCATCGACAGGGCGACGGCCCGGATGAGCAGCCGCCCTTCGGGCGTGCGGATGCTCGCGACGCCCCCCTCGGCCCAGGCCGTCAGGTCGCCGCGCAGGGTTCCGGTGTCGGCCAGCGGCCAGTCCCGTTCGAGGCGGGTGACGACCACGTCGGCCAGGAGCGCCTCCCGGCTGCCCCAGCGCCGGTAGACGCTGGTGTGGTTCACCCCGGCGCGCTGCGCGACCGCGGGGATGGTGAGATCCGCACCCTCGGGATCGGACAGCAGGTCGATGACGGCCTGGTGGACGGCCGAGCGGACCTGCTCGGGGCTCTTGCGCAGGCGCGGGGCCGGTTGTTTCGAAGTCACCCGCACATCGTAAGCACATCTATTTGCTTCTTGGGGTCCACGGGGTCTACAGTCCTGCCGTACGCACAGATCTGTGCTTAAGGAGTGTGTGATGAAGCCGCTGCTGTTCCCCGGCAACCCCCAGTTCTGGTACGAGACCCTGCGCTCGATGAGCCACATCGCCTACGGCGGCGCCGACTTCGGCGAGGTCGTCTCCACCGGTGCACGCATCAAGGAAGGCGACTACGACAGCTGGCACGAGGAATGGACGGCGACCGCCGACCGGGTCGCCGCCGAGGCCCAGCGGGCCCTGGACGCGGGCCACACCGTCAGCGCCCGCGACGGATTCCTGCGCGCCTCCAACTACTACCGGTCGGCCGAGTTCTTCCAGCACGGCAACCCGTGCGACCCCCGCCACGACCACACCTACAACCGCAGCGTGACCTGCTTCCGGGCCGCGGCCGCGCTCTGCACCCCCCGCATCGAACCGGTCCGCATCCCCTACGAGGGCACCACCCTGCCCGGCTACCTCTACCGGGCCGACGACACCGGCACGCCCCGCCCGACCCTGATCATGCACAGCGGGTTCGACGGCACCGCCGAGGAACTCCACTTCAGCGGCGCGTCGGCCGCCGTGGAGCGCGGGTACACCGTCCTGACCTTCGACGGCCCCGGGCAGCCCGGCCCCCGCCACCACCAGGGCCTGGTCTTCCGCCCCGACTGGGAGAACGTCATCACCCCGGTCGTCGACTTCGCCGAAACGCTCCCCGAGGTCGACAACAGCCGCATCGCGCTCCTCGGGAGCAGCATGGGCGGCCTGCTCGCCCCCAGGGCGGCCGCGTTCGAGCACCGCCTCGCCGCCCTGATCGCCGTCGACGGCGTCTACGACCTCGGTCAGGTATCCACCCGCCACATCCCCGGCGGGCGCGAGGAGGCCGAACGGCTCCTGCGCGCGCAGTCCGCCCCCGCACTCGACGCGCGCCTCGAGGAGATCACGGCCCAGGACGCCACCGCCCGGTGGGCGATCAACCACGGGATGTACGTGATGGGCGTCGACACGCCCCGGGCCTTCAGCGCCTCCTACCTCGACTACACCCTCGCCGGCGGCATCGCCGAACGGATCCAGTGCCCCACCCTGGTGTGCGACGCCGCCGAGGACGAGTTCTTCGAAGGCCAGCCCGAGCAGCTCTACGAGCACCTGACCTGCCCCAAGACCCTGATGACCTTCACCGCCGAGGAAGGCGCCGGCGCCCACTGTCACCCCGGTGCCATGCGCCTGGCCCTCGCCCGCATCTACGACTGGCTCGACGCCACCCTCGCGACCGCCGCCTGAAAACCCGGCCGGCACCGGCCCCCGTACGCCCCGGTACGGGCGCCCCGGTGCACCCCGGTCCTCCCGGACCGCCTCACACCACAAGGAAGCCCCGATGAACCGCACCGGAATCCAGGCCGCTCTCCACGACCTGCTCTTCAACCGCGACGTCACCCTGGAGGAGGCCGCCGAGCGCCACTTCACCCCCGGGTACCGCCAGCGCACGGACGGCCGGTGGGCCGACCGCGCCGGATTCCTCGACCACATCGCCCACCTGCGCGGCATCGTCGCCGGCGGCACGGTCGAGGTCCACGACGAGCTGTACGACGGCAGCAAGTACGCCGACCGGCACACCTGCCACATCACCAAGAACGACGGCACCACCGTCAGCATGGAGGTCTACGTCTTCGCCGACCTCGCCCCCGACGGCCGCTTCCACCGCATCGAGGAAACCACCCTGATGCTGAGCGGCTCCGACGCGGACCGCAACATCGGCAGCGCCCGCTGACCCCCGAGGACCCCCGCCACCCTTGATTCAATCAAATGTTCGAATCAAGGGTGGCGGTCCGCCCTCCGCAGCGTCCGCCGCGGTCGCTGCCGCCCCGTGCCCCGGGGAGGCGGCCGCCCCGCCGGGGCCTGCCGGGGCACCGCAGGCCGCGCCGCGCCGGTGCGGGTCGGGCGGGCCCGCGCCGATCCGTCGGAGCGCTGTGCCCCCATTACGTAGATACTCTGTGAGTGTGATCGAGTCCGGACGACCGCGGCCCCGTAGGCGCCCCGGCCCGGGAAGACTTGTGCGGCTGTCGCCGGTCATCCTGACCGTCGTCATCGCCAGCCTGGCCTACACCACTCCGCCGGAACTGGCCTTCAGCCGCCTCCTGCCCGCGGCACCGGCCCTCGCCGCCGCCATGTGGCCGGTGCTCCCCACCGTCCTGCTCGGGACGGTCTGCCTCCTTCTGATGATCGGCCTCAGCTTTGTCTTCCCCGACCTGGGGACGTGGTGGACGGCCGCGGGGATCATCGCGGTCACCGTGGCCGCCGCGTACGGAAGCCACGTCCGGCTCCAGCGGGAGCGCACGCTCTTTCAGGTACGGCTCGTCGCCGACGCGGCGCAGCAGGTGGTGCTGAGCCCTTTGCCCCGCCGCTTCGGCAGCATCGAGATCGAGTCGCTGTATCTCGCGGCCGCGGCGGAGGCCCGCATCGGCGGGGACTTCTACGAGGTGGTCGACACGCCCTACGGGGTCAGGCTGCTCATCGGCGACGTGCGGGGCAAGGGCCTGCCGGCCGTGGGGGCGGCCGCGGCGATCGTCAACGCCTTCCGGGAAGCCGCCTACGGCGAGATCGACATGGTCGACGTCGCACGCCGGCTGGACGCCAGCAGCACCCGTTACAACGCCGCGTTTCCCCCCGAGGGGCCGATGGAGCGCTTCGCCACCGCCCTGCTCGTCGAGATCCCGCACGAGGGCGGACGTATGGGCATCCTCAACTGCGGACACCCCCCGCCACTGCTCCTGCACCGCGGGGAACTGCGTACCCTCGAGTCGGTCACCCCATCGCCACTGCTCAGCCTCGCGGAGCTGATCGGCGATCAGTACACCGTCGACACCTTCGACTTTGCCCCCGACGACCTGCTCCTTCTGTACACCGACGGGATCGCCGAGGCCCGCGCCGGCGACGGCGAGTTCTTCCCGCTGGCAGCCTGGATGGGCCGGCAGCCCCCCACACCGCCCCGCGAACTGCTCACGGCCCTGCACCGCGATCTCCTGCGCCACAGCAAAGGACGCCTCGACGACGACATCGCCGCCCTCGCGGTGCGCCTGCGCGAACCGCGGGGCGCGGAGTCCGGATGAGCGGGTCCGGCTTCACCGGCACAGGACGGCCACCGCGACCGGTGGCCGGTCCGCGGTCGGCCGGCCTGTGCCGGAGCCGGATCCTCGCGGTCGTTCCACCCGACCGGGTGAAGCCGGCCCCGCCGCCGCGATGAGTCCGCAGGCGCCCGCAGGTCCGTCTCTCGACGGAGACAACCGACTCACAGGGAGCAGGCAAGCCATGGGCCTCATCCACATCGAGCTGTTCGCGACCCTCGACCTCGTCGGGCAGGCGCCCGGCGGCCCCGACGAGGACCCGGAGGGGTTCCCGTTCGGCGGCTGGCAGGCACCCCTGCTGGACGAGGTCGCCGGGGCGCAGGTCGGTGCCGCGTACGAGGGCACGGACGCCCTCCTGCTCGGCCGGCGGACGTACGACATCTTCGCCGCCCACTGGCCCCACCAGGAGGGCGGCGAGGACAACGAGATCGCCACGCTCTTCAACAGCGTCCCGAAGTACGTGGCCTCCCGCGGCCGGCCCGACCTCTCGTGGGCCGGGTCCACACAGCTCGGCCCGGACCTCGCCGGCGCGGTGCGCGAGATCCGTGACCGGCACGAGCACGTGAAGGTCGTCGGGAGCCTGAACCTCGTGCAGACCCTCCTGCGCGAGAAGCTCTTCGACCGTCTCGACCTCTGGCTGCACCCGATCGTCCTCGGCGTCGGGAAGAAGGTGTTCGACGACGGCGCGGTGCCCACCAACGTCACGCTCCTCGCACCCCCGGCCGCCGGCCCGAAGGGCACCGTGTACCTGCGCTACGGTCTCGCCGACGGCATTCCCGCGACGGGAGACATGAGCGCCCCCGACCGCGGCACCCCGACCGCCGACTGAGCCCTCCCGCGCCTGCGCAGCAGCCGGCAACGGCCCGGTGGAACACCGGCGTTACGCCGAGGCGCCACCGCGCGTCGACTACGCCCTCACCGGGGCCGGTGCGGCCCTGCTGGTGCCCATCCGTGCGATGGGCACCCGCGCCGCCCGCTACGCCGACATCGTCCCGGCCTCCCAGGACCGCTTCGACACCCGCTGGTTCAGGCCGACGGCCCGCCCCAGGTTCAGGGACGGGCCGCATGGTGCAGGTGGGGTCAGGAGGACTGAGGGGGCTGCGTGGCGCCGGGCACCGGGCCCACGAACTTCGGGTTGTCCTGCCAGGCGGGTTCCATGGGCTCGATGCCGACCACGGTCACGCCGGTACCGGGCCGCTGCTCGCCGATCAGCTCACCGCGGTGCCGGACGACGAACGGGACGGCAAGGGGCTGGGCATGGACGGCATCGTTGACGTAGACGTCCTCGGTGTAGTCGTAGCGGGCCGAGGACCAGCACCCTTCGCATCCGGCTTCGGGCTTGCCCTCGTAGGTCCACCGCAGGGTGACGCGGTAGGTGATGGGGTCGTTGCTGTCGGACCCGGAGGTGAAGACCAGCCTGCCGCGGCCGGTGCGGTGGTCGGTGGCGCACATGCTCACGGTGACGGTGCCGTACCCAAAAACGCTCTCGGGGGTGGGGAGCTGGGGCACGGTGCGGGGGCAGCCGGGCGCGGGGGTCCCGCCGCCGCCTCCGGGATGGCCGGTGGGCGTCCTGCTGGGCTGCGGGGCGACGGTGGGGTCCGGGGTGACGGAGGGGCCGGGGACGGGGGAGGCGGTGGGGCCCGGTACGGGGGTGCCCGACGGCATGACCGTGGGGCGGGCGGTCGGCGAGGCGGAAGGCTTGCTGGTGGGCGAGGCGCTGGGGACGGGGCCGGGGGCGTCGTCGGCGTTGACGGGCCCGGCGAATAAGGCGAGGACGGCAGCCGCGCAGGTGGCGACGACAGCAGCGGGTATCAGCTTGCGGTTCACGTTTTCCATTCGGGTTGGAGTGACCCCCGCCCCGGGCGGGGCGGGGGAATTCTGGTCACGACGCGGGAGCGGCGCCGCCCCGCCAAAGGGTCCGTTCCAGCCGCCCCTGCTCACCCGGTACTCACGCGGCGGACCCCCACTGCCCGGGATCACGCCGCTCTCCCGGCCGACGGCGCCCCGGTGAACAGGTCGTAGCCCTCCGCATCGCTGCGGAGCGCGGCGGCGGCCGAGGCCACCATCGTGCCGAGGAGGACCAGCGCGAGCGGCCCCCAGATCGCCCAGATCGCCCACAGGGGCCAGTTGTTGTTGCCCTGCGCCCACAGCGTCAGGAGAGCGGTGATGCCCAGGGCGGCGCCGTGCCGGCGCACCATGGCCGCCGCGCGTTCGTGCCGCCGGTCGTGGCGCTTGACGATGGCCCACAGCGAGCCGGCGAGGGCGACCAGGCCGAAGGAGATGCAGGCGAGAGCGCCCCCGAGCCGGTCCGCCGGCCACCCCACCGGGCCGAACGTCGTCTGCTGCCGCCGCCCGTCGGCGTCCCGCACCTCTACGATGCCCCCGCGCCAGACCACACCGACGACCGGGGCGCCCTGCCGCATCTCGGACAGCACCGGACCGGTGTTACGGAACGCGACGTTCCACGGTTTGCCGCTCGGGAGCAGCAACGTCGCCGCGGGCTCCTTCCCGCGGTCGTCCGTGTGGGTGTCGAACTCGCGGACGGTGAACGCCTGCTCCCACACGCACGCCGACGCCGTCACCGGTGCGGAGGCGCAGACCGGGGAGGCCCGGTACTCCCGCTCCCGCTCCAGCGCCCCGCCGACCTCCAGGGCCGACGCCACCCCCACCACCAGCCCCACGAGCGCGATCGCCAGCCAGACCGCGACCTGTCCCGATTTCTGCACGTCCCCGCCTCCCCCTCATTCCTCCGCGGTTCCCCTGTCCGCCCGCACATTGGAGCACGGAAGATGATCAAGGAATACAGGAGATCTGGCGCCCCGTCACGACTGTTGCAGAACAGTCGAGTTGCACAGACGCGGGAGTACGGAGCGTGCCGGCGGCCGTCTGCCCGGGTTCGGGGCACCCGTGAACGCCGGGCGCCGATCGGCCCAACTCGCTTCCGGGGCAGCCTTCTCACCCGTCCGCCGCGCGGGGTCACTTTGAGTTGACCCGTCAGTACAACCATCGGCGCAGGTCACACGTCTCCTGTGCCGAAGAAACGTTCCCAGGGGGTTTTGTCTGTGAAGTTGTCCCGGATCGCCGCAGCGGTCACCACCGCCGCTCTTGCTCCGGCCGTCCTCATCGCGTCACCGGCGTTCGCCGCCGGTCCGCACGCCCCGGCCGCCGGCAGCCCGCCGGCCCCGACCACGCCGGACCAGCCCGTGCCCGACCGGGCCGAAGAGGACCGCAAGACCATCCTCGCGATCATCGCCCACCCGATGGCCAGCGAGTACATGAAGGAAGCCGGCCGGAAGGCCATCGCCGACGGCCCGCAGGCCATGAGGAAGTTCATCGAGGTCGACCAGCACAGGATCCGCCTCGACGACTACCGCGTCGCGATCACCCGCCTCCTCCACAAGGCCGGCCCCGGCCTGAAGGAGGGCATCAACAAGATCCTCAGCAGCGGAGCCGGCCTCGAACAGCTGCGCCGCTTCTACGAGGTGACCCAGCACGAGCTGCGCGACGACGACAACAAGGTCGAGATCTCCAGGCTCATCGGCACCGGCGGCCCGGCGGTGAAGGAGGCCGGCAAGAAGGCGCTCAAGGGCACCCCCGCCGACCGCGCGGAGTTCCTGGACACCGGCCGGTACTTCGCCCATGCCTCGGACGACCGGGTCGAACTGGCCCGCATCGACGAAGGCTGGGACGGCCCCATCCTGAGCGGGGCGATCAGCAGGCTCCTCAACGGGGCGCCGACCCCGGCCGAGCTGCGCTACTTCCTGGAGGTGACCCAGCACGAGCTGCGCGACCAGGACAACCGCGTCACGATCATCAAGATCATCGACGGTGGCGGTCCCGAGCTCGTGAAGGCGGGCCGCGCCGCCCTGGCGGGCACCGCCGCCGAACGGGCCGAGTTCCTGAAGACGGGCCAGCACGAGGCCCGCGCCAAGGACCAGGCGGCCAAGGACAAGGAGAAGCCCGCCCCGGGCAAGGACGGCCAGAACCAGGGCAACGGCTCCGGACCGGCCTCCGGCACCGGCGGCACTGCGACGGGCAGCGGCTCCGCCGGCGGCTCCGGCAGCGCCGCCGTCACCGCCCAGGGCGGCAACGCGGCGCCCCTCGCCACCACGGGCGCCGGCAACAGCACGACCCTGATCGCGGGCGGCGCGGGTACCGCACTCGTCGCCGGCGCCGGACTGCTGCTCGCCGCCCGGATGCGCCGCACGGGCGCGGAGGGCTGACGGTCCACCCGTCGCGCCCGCGCGCAGTACGCACCACCGGCCGGCCACCGCCCCCCGGGCGGACGAGCCGGAACGCGCCGAAGGGCCGTCACCCTCACGTCT
>NZ_JBSGXU010000230.1:0-11978 GCF_053610205.1 Streptomyces sp. NPDC054932
CCTCCACACCTACAACCACCACCGCTGCCACACCGCACTCGCAGGCAAGCCACCCATCAGCCGCGTGAACAACGCTGCGGGTCAATACACCTAGGCCGTATCCTGCGGATCACCTCGCGGACCAGATGAAGAAGGCGACGAGGTGGAGTCCGGCGAGGTAGATGGTGGCGTTCTTGTCATAGCGACTGGCCAGGCCGCGCCACTGCTTGAGCCTGTTGATGTCCCAGGTGCCGTCGGCGGCCCACTTCCGCAGGCGGTTGTGGGCGCCCTTCCACGACCCGAAGTGTGCGGGCAGGTCCATCCACGGCGTGCCGCTGCGGTACTTGGACGCGATCGCGTCGATCACCTGCCGGTGATCCCGCCACCGCCCACCCCGCCGAGGTGCCCGGTCCGGCAGTAGCGGCTCGATGCGGGCCCACTGGGCATCAGTCAACGAAACACATCAACCAACGATCAGACGATCTGAAAGCGACGGTCTAATCGCCCGAGAAGCCGATCCGCAGGTCTCGGTCGGCACGGCACCGGCGTCCCCAGGCCAGCAGCGTCGCCACGACCTCGTGCTCGCCACTCAACAGACCGGCGAGATCCGAACCTTCCAATTCCCGCACCATCTGGTCTACCGCCTCACCCCGCAGCGTGGTGTCCCCGTACGGATCAATGCGGGTCAGACTGGGAAGCCGGTGCCGGCCGAGCCGCTCAACGGCCCTCCAGAAGTCATCGTTGTCGTCAACCAACCGCTCCAGCATCCCTGCTGGTGGCCGGGGCCCAGGCTTTCGCCCTGTCCGGGACGCGGAGCCCCCTCGACGGAGTTCCATGACGATTGCCATCCCTGCCCCTCTACTCCTGCGCGCCCCACATGTCGCAGGCCGATTCTCCGCGATCCGAAGGAAACGGCCCAGGGGCTGTCTCCTTGAAGGCTACGGGCGCCATTCCTGCTGGTAGGCGGGGTGTTCGGCGTATGACTGGCCAAGGACTCGCAGCGCGTGTGCCAGACCGGCTGAGCGGGAGTCCGAGGGGGCCATGGCGTTGTAGTCGTTCGCCAGTTGCTCGATCAGGTCGAGCATGGGGAGGTGGCTGTCGAGAAGGGCCTCTCCGCCCATGGTTTCGGCCACGTAGGCGTAGGCGTGGTTGTCGTCGTTGATGCGTGCGACGAGGAACTTCAGAAGATCGTCCATGTGGTCATCTTCGTGGGCGTGGTGCTTCGACTGTCAGCCGCCTGTCCAGATGAGGATGGCGGCCAGGTGGAGTGCGGCCTGGTGGGCGATGGCGAGCTTGTCCGTTCGCACGGCCGGGCCGCGCCACTGCTTGCGTCGGTTGATGCACCGTTCGACGGCGTGCGCTGCTTGTAAGCCTCTGCGCCGAAGGCTGGTGGTCCGGATGTACCGACCTGCGGGGGCGTTCACCCGGCGGCCGGTGCTTGTTCGTCATGCAGTCGCGCAGGGCCCGCCCGGACGGCGTCCTCTACGTGATCCTGGACGGCCTCTCCGCCCACCTCAGCTGGAGAACCCGCACGTGGGCGGCGAAGAACAATGTCCGGACCGCCGCCATGCGATGCCGCCTCGGGCAGGGGCCGCTGTGCGGAGGCTTCGGCCGGCATACCGGTCGCCGCCGGAATTTCCACGGGCTGACCCGGCGGCCGGGCGGAGTCCCAGGTCGCCGGAGCCGAGCCGCTGTCGCGTCAGTCACCGGACTCGGGCTCCGGTGGGACGGCGAGAGTCTCCTCGACGATGACGGCGATGATCCGCTCCCGTTCGGCGGGAGTGAGCGCCGGGAGCGGGGATTCGAGCTCATCGAGCCGGATGCGAACGTGGCGGGTGACGACCTCGGGCCGAGGGGCTGTGGCGCGCTTGCGCAGGTCGTTGTAGACGACCCAGACGAGGTTGGCGGTGGCGACTATGAGGCCGCCGAGGGCGACCGGGTCGAGGTACTGCTCAGGGCGGGCAGCGACGTTGTGACTCTCAAAGGCCCCGTGGCCGGCGGCGTGCTTGTGCAGGGCCGCCTCCACGTCGGTGACGAGCATGGGGTGCCGAGCACTGGTGAGCCGCTGGGCGGCAGCGCGGGCGATGCGGGCGACGGGTTCGGTCGTCATGGGCGGAGGTCTCCTGTTTGGGCAGGGTCAGGCAGACGCGATCGGACGAAGGCGCGCACGGCGAGCGGCAGGCGTTGGCCGGTGACGGCCCGCCATGCCTGTTTGAGTGGCCTGATGCCGTTGGTCTTGGTCAGTCGGTGCAGGTCACGAAGGTGTGTCCGGATGGCAGGGTGGGAGAGATCACCGATGAGCGCGACGCCCTTGACGGCCCATTCCAGGGCCTCGCGTTGCTCGTTCCGTTCCTCGGCGAGCAAGGCGAGCTGCCCGTAGGTCGCAGCGAGCCAGATTGGGTTTCCCGCGGTTTCGTGGATGTCCAGCGCGCACCGCAACAGCTTCTGCGCCGCGGCCAGCTGACCCTGAGCCTGTGCGATCACGCCGAGTTGGTGGTAATTGCCGCCTGTACCGGTGTGATCGCCGATGTCCTCCCGGATCTTCAGTGAGCTGCGGTACCAGTTCTCCGCTTCGCTCGTCCGACCCTGCTCGAACGCCAGGTTGCCGAGCTGGTGGTAGATGGAGGCCATTCTGGCGTGATCGCCGATCTCCTCGCTGAGGACGAGCGACCGGCGGTACATTTCCTCCGACTCGGCCAGCCGCCCCAGGTCCTCAGCGGTCCGGCCGAGTTGGTAGAGGGCCGCAACCGCGCCGACCCGGTCACCGAGTTGCTCCCTGATCGCAAGTGACTCGCGGTACCAGGCCGCGGCCTTCACCGGTTCGCCCTGGTCCTGCGCGGCCCGACCGAGCTGATGAAGGGCCTGGGCCTCTCCGTGCCGATCGCCGACCCGGCAACAGATCTCAAGCGACTCGCCGTAGCGGGCCGCTGCCTGCTCGGGTCGCCCCTGGTCCAGTGCGACGGTTCCGAGCTCCAGACGGGTGACAGCCTCGCCCGCCCGATCCCCGTTCCTCACCTTCAGGTCGAGCGCCCGGCAGAACCACGCTTCCGCCTTTGCCGGCCGGCCCTGTCGGCGTGCCACCACACCGAGCTGATGGAGCGTGACACCCAATAACCTGGCCTGGTCAGGATCACCCTGGTGGTATGCCCCCGCAGCTTCGAGAATGCCGAGATAAGTCCTCTCGGCCTCTGTCATCCTGTTTGCCGCGATGTTCTGGATGGCCAGAACTTGAGCAGCGTGCAGCCACACCTCTCCCGCAGGGGTATCCAGCGTAGGGGCATCACCGTTCGGGGATTCGACGGCGAGCATCGCCCGATCGGCCCACAGCCGATTCTCCTCCGTCAGCCCACGGGCGCCGAGGTAATGGTTGAGAGGCTGGGCGATCGCCAGGGCCTCCGCCCATTGCTGTTGCTTCAGGGTCTGGCCCAGCAGACTGCCCATCGTCCGTCGGTGTTCAGCGATGAGCACCATGGCCGACCCGGCGTCCCCGTACCTGAGCTGCTCGATCAGCCAGTACCCGGCCCCTTCATAGGCGTACGCGAGTGCCCTGAGCGCCGCGCCCCGCTCGACGCGGTAGCCCCCCAGTGCCTCCGTGCTCCACCGCTCGGCCAGATAGGCCGGCAGCGCCGGGTGGATCCGGTGGGATACGGCGCCCCTGACCAGCAGGCCGACGGCCCCGGCCCGGCGCAGCACGCCCTCCCAGTCGTCGGCGTCCAGTCCCCGGAAGCGTTCGGGCGCCTGCACGGTTTCAGAGAATGCGCCCAACAGGGCGGCGTCCGCCGCCCCCTGCAACAGTGACAGCACCACCAGCACCCTGCGGTCGGCGACGGGCAGGTGCGCGAAGGAGTATCCGATGCTGGCGGCCAGCGACTGTGTGCGATCGCTGCCTGCCGACTCGGGCAGCGCCTCCGTGCCTCGAAGTGCGTCGAGCAGCACCTTTGGCGAGTCGGTGTCGAGGTGCGGCAGAACGAGCCGCATGCTCAGCGGATGCCCGTCCAGCCACTGCATCAGCTCGCCGAACAATTGGTGGGCACGCCACGTCTGTGCCTGCGGGTACGGTGCGAGCAGCAGGTCTGCGTACTGGTTCGCCTCATCGGGATCCAGGCCGCCGACGGCGACGGAGCGGAAGTCGCCGAGCCACTTCTCGTCCGTGCGGCTGGTGACCAGGATCGTGCTCCGGCCCCGGGCCACCTTGGACAGGAAGGCCCGCAACTCGGCGCGGCCTTCCTCGGCCAGCGGCGGTGTGGCTCCGGTCGGATCCGGCATGCTGTGCACGGACTCGAAGTTGTCCCAGATGAGCAGCATCCGGCGGCTCGCCAGCAGCTTGTGCACGTGAGCCAGACGCTTAGCCGGGTCGAGCGCCTCCGCCTGCGCGCCCAGATCTCGCAGAGCGACCGCGTCGACCACGCTCTCCAGGCCGAAGGAGGCGGCACCAGGTTCGAAGGAGTGCCAGATCACCCCTGCCGGGTCGTCCGTTGCCCCGGTGTCGCGGGCCCACCGCCCGAACGCCCTGGCGAGTTCGGTCTTGCCGGTGCCGGCCGGGCCGTGCAGGACGACGACGCGCTGCAGCCGGGTGGCCACGTCCAGCGTGTAGCACAGCGCATCCCGCCCGACGAAGTCGCCCTCGCCGCGCAGGTCGTCCAAGTCGTCGTCCTGATCGGACCCTTCGCGTAGATCGAGCGGTCCATCCGGCACGGGCCCGGTGGCTTCGGGACCGTTCCTGAGATCGGGGAAGTGGACGTCGCGGCGGGTGTAGAGAACGGGCACCATCCAGTCCGCGAGCGGGAGTTTGCCTTTGGGGGAGGGGCGCGAGTCGGATCGGGCCATTCGCCGGCGCCCGGCGGCCACGGCCTCGGTGACACGGTCGCCGGCGAAGAGACGTTCGTAGAACGCGGCCATGAACTCTGCCGCGGCGACTGCGTACACGCTGTAGGCCATGGCGACGACGCAGGGCGTGCCCTCCTGGAGGAGGCGGGTTGCTACGGCGGCCTCCACCTCGCTGCCGACCGTCCCGGACTGGCACGCATTGAGGACGACGACGTGGACGCCTGCGTGGGCGAGCACTTGCGCGACCCGTCCGGCGGGGACCAGGTCGGCTCCTCCGCCAGGCTTCTCGAAGGCCAGCATCCCCTGGGGCATGGCGCCCTGGGACGTCGCCCGTGACGTCCCGCCGTCCACCGCTGCGGTCGGATCGCCGAACACCCCGTGTCCGTCGAAGTGCACGATCTGGAACGGTTCCCCGGCCTCGCGTGCCTCGGCGAGGACCTCCGCCAGCCGCTCCAGCGTCGGCGGCCTCAGCACCACGAGTTCTACCGGGTCTTCGCCGCTGCCGCGGACCGCAGCCAGACGCGCCAGCAGCGGGCGGGCGATCAGCTGGTATCCCACATCGGCGGGGCCCCGTGGCCGGGAGATCACCATCAGCACGCGCAGTCGGCGGCCGGCCGCGGTGGTCACGTCGCCGTACTTTGCGGTCAGCAGGCTGCGGGACACTGCGAAGCCGTCCAGGGCGAGCGCACTGGGACGGGCCGGGTCGGCCATCAACTCCCACGGCATCGCGAGGTGCTGGGCGGAATCGGAGCGGATCACCAGTTCCACCCGGCCAGCACGGGCACGGGCGCGCTGGTAGGCGTCGCGGGCCGGTCCGCTGCCGAACACGGCTTCGAAGATCTCAGCGCCCCATGCGGGGAGGCGGTCTGTGATCTGCCGACCGCGGTCACCGTAGACGCCGAACGGGACGCGCAGGTACTCCTCCAGGTACCAGCGCAGGTCTTCGAGCGCCGGGCTGTCGAGGGGCCAGGCAAGCCGGGCCGGCTGACCGGCCGGACTGGGGAAGGACTCTCCGGCGGGCCAGGCGGAGACGGTGGCGCGTCCGTCGATGTCGATGTCCAGCAGCAGTCGTTCAGCCATGAACCAATCCCCCCGACCGGTGGTCGTCACAGGTGAATGTAGTGGTCCCCCCGTCCCCGCGTGGGGGAAACGGAAACGGTGCTCCTCGGCTGCGCCAGGCAGATACGGTGAGCGCCGGGGCAGGCCCGGAGGCGGGTCCGCCCGGCTCCTCAACCCCGGCCCATGCCCGCCCGAGTGGTGCAGGCCGGCTGCGGCTGCACCGCGGGGGGAGCAGGATGACGCGCGAGCCATTCCTAGGCCTGGGCGATCGCGGGGGTGAGGCGGTCGATGTCGATGCGGGCGGCGTCCAGGAGCCGGGTGTGGCTGCGCAGGGCTTCGTAGTGGCGGGTGCGGCAGGTCAGAATCACCGGTCCCGCGGCGCGGCCGTTCTGGTTACAGCACCTGGATTGGCGGCCGTCACGGCGACACCGCCCCCGCCTCGTGTCGTTGAGCAGTCGCACACGGCACTCCACCCGTACGAGGGGACGACACGTGGTTCTCCCGGCTGCGCACCGCATCGCACGCCTGTCGGCCCTGGCGGCCGCGGCCTGGATCGTCCTCACCGCCCTGCTGGTTGCCCCGGCCGGAGCCGCCGGGCCGGTGTTCGACCGGGACTTTCCCGACCCGGACGTCGTGAAGGTGGGCGGCACCTACCACGCATACGCGACCAACGGCGAGGGCCGGTACGTCCAGCACGCCACCTCGCGGGACCTGATCCACTGGTCGGCGTCGGCCTCCGACCCGCTCCCCGAACTCGGGGCGTGGGCGGAGCCGAACCGTTCGCTGGTGTGGGCCCCTGAGGTGTTCGACAACGGTCGCGGGTTCACCATGTACTACACCGCCCACGACCGCGCGGGCGACAGGCAGTGCATCGGCGTGGCCCTCTCATCCTCCCCCGACGGCCCGTTCCTACCCCACGGGGGCGAACCGCTGGTCTGCCCGGTCGAGCGAGGAGGGGCCATCGACGCCGCGAGCTACGCGGAGGACGGCCGGCGGTACTTGCTGTGGAAGGACGACGGAAACTGCTGCGGGGCGGACACCTGGATCCACCTGCAGGCCGTCACCTGGGACGGTACCCGCACCACCGGTGAACCCGTCGCGCTGCTCAGGCAGGACCGCACGTGGGAGGGCGAGCTGATCGAGGCGCCCACCCTCGTCCGGCGGGGTGGGCGCTACGTGCTGTTCTACTCGGCCGACTCCTACGAGGGTGGCGGGTACAAGAGCGGCTACGCCGTGGCGAGTGCACTCCGCGGCCCGTACACAAAGGGGGCGGCCCCGTTGATGACGACCGAGTCCTTCGACGGCGCCGTCCGCGGGCCGGGAGGCCAGGACGTGGTGGTGGGCCCGGACGGGCGGGACCGGATCGTCTTCCACGGTTGGAGCCCTGACGGTTCGCGGCGCCGTGTCCTGTACGTGGCCGACCTGGGGTTCGCGGACGGCCGCCCCGTGGTCCGCGGCAGCAGGGTGGGCCATCAGGCGGAGGACGCGCGGGTCCACCATGCGGTCGTCCGCGACGCGGTCGGAGCCGTCGGCGGGCGGGCCGTCGGCTTCATCGATCACGCCGACAGCTTCGTCGAGTTCAAGGTGTTCGCCGCGTCGGGCGGCCCCCACACCCTCTGGGTGCGGTTCGCCAACGGCTCACGTGACGGCGCCGGCGGCCCGGCGTCGGCTTCGCACCGCCTGTCGGTCAACGGGAAGAAGGCCGGCGCCGTCGACTACCCCTTCACGGGGTGGGACGACTGGCGGACGTCGGCGGTGTCCCTGATCCTGCGCGACGGTTGGAACACGGTCCGCCTGTCCAAGGGCGACCGGCATGCCGAGTTGGACGGTGTGGAGTTGGCATGAGCCGGGCCGACCACGAGGCGCGGGCCCGGCTGCGGGCGGCGGGCTGAGGGTCTTTGCTCAGCCCCACTTCTGGTGCTCGGAGCGGTCACAGGGAACGGCCCGCAGGCCGGATGCCCCGTCGTCCAGACACGTTCCGGTGCTCGCGTTCTTGACCTGGACCGAATGGTCCGCCCACGCGGTGAGCGCCCACCTCTGGGAATCGGCCTTGCCGCAGGACAGCGCGCGGAGCCCCGCAGGCCCGCCATCCAGGCACGCTCCCGTGGCATGGTTCCTCATCTCGGCCGTGCCGTCGGGGAGCGGGTGGACGGTCCACCGCTGGTAGCTCATGCCGTTCGGCAGATACGAGCGCACGCCATGGTCGAGGCTGTGGTCCAGGCAGTTGCCCGTGGAACGGTTGACGAAGATCCGGACGGTGTCCTGCGTGCCCGGCACCGAGGGCAGGCTCTCCCGCTCCCCGGACCGGGCGTCGGAGTCGCTCCGGGCGGCCGGTGACGAGGCATCCGGCACCAGGGCGAACCAGGTGAGGGCCGTACCCAGAAGCATGCCCGCGCAGGCGGCTGCGCCTGCCGAGGCCCAGCGGCTACGGACCCGGAGCCCGGCCGCCGTACGCCAACGGCGCCACCCGGACTCGGAGCTCGACGGTCCGGTGGCGGTGTCCGTGACGGCCACGGGGACGGCGGGCAGTGGCTTGGGCTGGCTCCGGTCGGCTTCCTCCCACAGGAGCCGGTAGTCCGAGGGATCCGCCTCCAGGGCCCGGCACAGATCGCGGACGGTGGCCCACGGCGGAACCGTGCTGCCCCGTAGGTAGCGGGACAGCGACGAGTCACTGATCATCACTTCGGACTCGAGGGAACGCAGCGTGCGCCCGGACCCCTGTTGCAGAGCCTTCAGGGCACTGCCCAGTCGTTGCCCCGGACTCGGTTCCCGCGCCTCGCCGCCCGCCATCCTCGCCCCTTCATGCCTGCGCCGAACGTGTGCTCCGGCAGGCCGCGCTCGTCCCGGGACGCTCATGTCCCAGCAGGTCAAAAGCGTAGGGATCCCGACATCGGTGAAGCAACCGGGACGACCTTGCCCGGTCCCCGCCAGCCGCCACAGACTCTGCGTCATCCCCTCCACGACCCGTGCCGACGCCCCGTCCGTGCGGCGCGTCACCGGCGTGCGCGTCATGGGAGCGGGCGCCGTTCCCCTACGAACCATCGGAGAACCGAGATGTCCGAGAACACCACCCGCCCTTGGAGCATCGCGGCGTTGACCGCCGTCCTCTGCGTGGGATCCGTCGCGCTCACCGCGCCGTCGGCACCCGCCGCCGAGCACGTGGCCCGGCCGTCCGCCCAGACGCTTACCGCCGTCCCGTGGAGCCCGTCCGCCGAAGCCTTCCTGGCGGCGCCCCGGATCAGCCGCGCACAGGTCCTGGCCCGGGCGAAGACCTGGCTCACGGCAGACAACGGCCGGCCGGTCCCGTACAGCCAGACCGAGCATTGGAAGGACGGCTACCGGCAGGACTGCTCCGGCTACGTCTCCATGGCGCTCGGTCTCGCCAAGCCCGGACCCAACACTGTGGGCCTCAAGAACAACGGCTTGACGCAGAGGATCGCGATGGAGGACCTGGCCCCCGGCGACCTGGTCATCAAGGCCGACAGCAACAGCGCGGATGAGAGGCACGTCGTCATCTTCGACGGCTGGGCCGATGCCGACCGCACCGTCTACAAGTCCTACGAGCAGGCCGGCGGGGCCGGTACCCGCTGGAAGCAGCACTCCTACGGAGTGAGCGGCCGCGACGGCTACCACGCCTACCGCCCCGTCAACATCGCGGACTGATCCGGCCCTCCGCCCGCCCACGACCAACGCGCACCACTGTCACCACCCTCACCATCGATCGAGGAGCGAAATGAACATCCGTTCGACCGCGAAGAGCGCCCGGGCCGCCCTGTCCGGCATCCTGCTCACGGCCACGCTGGCCACGGCCACGGCCACCTCCGATGCCGTCTCCGCAGCCGCGCTCGACAGCGTCCAGACCTTCCGCAACGCCGCGACGTCCGCGTGCCTGGACGACAGCGACGCCGGCGTCCGCACCTACACCTGCCTGGGCAACGAGCACCAGAGGTGGAACGTCCACCAGTGGGCCGACGGCACACGTGAACTGAAGAACCTCAAGACCGGGCTCTGCCTCACGGACCACCCGCGCGGCAGCGCCTCGGCCCAGCCCTGCGACAAGGCCAAGGACGAGAGCTGGTTCGTCCACCGCTACGCGGACGGGGCCGTCGAGTTCAAGAACCAAGCGACCGGACTGTGCCTGGACGACAGCCACCAGTTCCACCTCCGCACCTTCCCCTGTGGAACGCACGCCCAGAAGAGCCCGTACCAGACCTGGCGCTAGCTCGGATCGTCGGACGGGAAGCCCTCCCGACGGGACCGGTCGGGGCCGATATCGCGTGGCGGCCGCGGTCCCGGTCGGGCAGGGCGCCCGGGCACAGGCGATGACGACGTACAGCCTTGCGCCCCGTGCCAAGCCGGCGACGGCTTAGCCCTGTCCACCGAACTCGGGCAGTCCCCCGGCGGCCGGTCGCTGTACGGAGCCCCCGCACATCCGGCCCGGGCGCCGCGAAAGGGCACTGGAGCGGGGAGCGTTGGGTCCGGCCGGCGGTGAGGTCGGCACTGTCCCTTGGAGGAACCGCCAGCGGCGCCCGGCTCGCATCAGGCCGGGTCCTCAGGGGACGGTTCAGGGGGGCCGCACGGACATCGCGCGCGCCCAACGCCCGTACGACAGACGGTCGTAGAGATCCCGCCCGCCGATCTTCTTGATCATTCCAGGCAACCGATCGGGTCCCCTGTCGGTCGTACAGGAGTCGGACGTACTCGAACGTCTGACCCATGTGACACGAGGGGGACCATCTTGATGCGGTTGAACCGCACGCACAGCAGCGCAGCGCGGCGGATCGGAGCGGCTCTGGCCGCCGGTACGGTGGTGCTGGGCGCTGCGACCACTGCCCAGGCAGCGCCGGCGCCGGTGCCGAACCCGGTGACGCCGGCCACCGAGGTCGGTGAGCAGGGCCCGAACCGGCCTGAGGGCACCCCGGACCCGTTCGGCGGTCTCGTCACCTCCGAGGAGCTCCTCGACACCACGGTCGAGAACGGCCAGAAGCAGAGCCTCCGTCTGGGCTTCAAAGTCACCGGCGACAAGCCCGTCCAGGGGGCGGAGCTGGGTGTCCAACTGCCGCCGGGCCTGGAACTGAATCCTCAGGAACGGCCGTCGAACTGCGAACACTTCAAGGTCGACCCCGTGCGGGAGTACCGTGACGAATACCTGTTCTGCAGTTTCACCGGCACCTTCGAGCCGGGCAAGTACTACCGGCTCGACACGGGGCTGAACATCACCGCGACCCCGGAGCTGTGGCGGGACCTCTTCTACGTCTCCTGGACCCCGGGCGGCAAGCCGATCTACAAGCCGCAGCAGGGCGGGGTCAAGGGAACCGCCGCCGCCATCAAGGTCACACCGTCCGAGCCGTTCAAGGAGTGGAGCTTCTGGGGCCGCGAGGTGCGGGTCGAAAACCCCGCGAACCAGCCCGACTTCACCGTGGAGGGGGCGACCGGCAGCGGCCCGGCCGGCGGCCAGGTGCTGCTCAACCCGGGCTGGCAGATCAAGGGCACCGGGTCGGTCGCCACCACGGCAGTCGACGACAACGTGGTGGAAACCGAGTTCGTGCTGCCGCCCGGCATCAGTTTCGCCGGCGGCCGTCCGGGCCCGGAGGGGCGCCGGGTGTTCGGCGGGACCGGCGGCTCGGTCAAGGGGGTCTTCAAGATCGAGTCGTGGGTCAAGCCGGGCACCTACCACGGCGAGTACCGGTACAAGGCCGACCGCGGTCCCGGCCATCTCAAGATGGCCGACATCGACCGTGACCTCGGCAACAACACGGCCGGGCTCACCATCACCGTGACGCCGGCCGACGGGCCGCAGCCCGGCCCGTCGACGTCCGCCTCGGCCTCCCCGAGCCCGTCCGCCTCGGCCACGCCGTCGGCCTCGGCCTCCGCGAGCACCGCCCCGGGCACCGGCAACACCCCGGCTCCGAACGGCGGTACCGGCGGCAACCTGGCCAACACCGGATCCGCCGCGCTGGCCGCGGGCGGACTCGCCGCCGCGGCCCTGACGCTCGGCGGAGCCCTGTACGCCATGGCCCGGCGGCGCCGTTCGGCGTAACGGCACACGCCGTGCACGGCGCCGACGCCCGCGAGTGACGCCGGCGAGTCCCGTGCGGGGGCGGTTCAACGCC
>NZ_JBSGXU010000231.1:0-11923 GCF_053610205.1 Streptomyces sp. NPDC054932
GGGCTCGCGCGGGGGGCCGTGTTTCTGGGGTTCGGCGGGGTGGCGCGCTCGTGGTGGGGGGTGCCCCGGTTGTGCCCCCGCCCCACGGCCCCCGGGTACCAGGCGGGCCGACACCGCCGGGGTCGGGTGCGGGGACGGCGGGGGTGTCCCCGCCCCACGGCCCTGGTACGAGGCGGGCGATCCGCCGGGGTGGGGGTGTGGGGACGGTGGGGGGTGTCCCCGTCCCACGGCACCTCTGCGTCCGGGACGGGGCGCGGATCCGCCGGGGTGGGGGTGTGGGGACGGCGGGGGGTGTCCCCGCAGGACGAGCGCGCGACCACCCCGTCCGGCCCGTGACGTGCCCGCGTGCGCCGAGCCGAGGAGACACCCGCCGGCGGCACCGCACCCCCACCCCCCGATCCCGACCCCGGCCAGGGCGCACACCCCAGCCCCGAGACCCGCCGGCGCCTGAGGCGCGGCCACCGGCCGCAGACGCGAACGGCCCGCACCCCCGGGAGGGAAGGGGTACGGGCCGCTCGGGGCGGGGTTACGCCTTGCGGAGGCGGAAAGTCAGGCCCAGGGGCTCGTCCGTGAACGCGTCGCCGTAGGCGGCGTCGGCGTCGCCGGACGCGAAGTCCGTGGCGAGCACCTCGTCCGCGATCAGGCCCGCGTGGTCCGTCAGGGCCGTCACGACCTCCGGGTCCGCGGAGGACCACCGCAGCGCGATCCGGTCCGCGACGTCCAGGCCGGAGTTCTTCCGGGCCTCCTGGATCAGACGGATCGCGTCACGGGCCAGGCCCGCCAGCCGCAGCTCCGGCGTGATCTCCAGGTCCAGGGCGACCGTCGCGCCCGAGTCGGACGCCACCGACCAGCCCTCGCGCGGGGTCTCCGTGATGATGACCTCCTCCGGGGAGAGGGAAACGGACTCCCCGTTCACCTCGACCTCGGCGGAGCCGGACCGCAGGGCCAGGGAGAGGGCCGCGGCATCGGCGGCCGCGACCGCCTTCGCCACGTCCTGGACGCCCTTGCCGAAGCGCTTGCCCAGCGCCCGGAAGTTCGCCTTCGCCGTGGTGTCCACCAGGGACCCGCCGACCTCCGAGAGGGAGGCCAGGGAGGAGACGTTCAGCTCCTCCGTGATCTGGGAGTGCAGCTCGGGGGAGAGGGACTCGAAGCCCGAGACCGCGACCAGCGCCCGCGACAGCGGCTGGCGGGTCTTGACGCCCGACTCCGCACGCGTCGCCCGGCCCAGCTCCACCAGGCGGCGCACCAGCTGCATCTGCTGGGACAGGGCCGGGTCGATCGCCGCCGTGTCCGCGACCGGCCAGGTGGAGAGGTGGACCGACTCCGGGGCGTCCGGGGTGACCGGCACGACCATGTCCTGCCAGACCCGCTCCGTGATGAACGGGGTCAGCGGGGCCATCAGCCGGGTGACGGTCTCGACCACGTCGTGGAGGGTGCGCAGCGCGGCCGCGTCGCCCTGCCAGAAGCGGCGGCGCGAGCGGCGGACGTACCAGTTCGACAGGTCGTCCACGAACGCGGACAGCAGCTTGCCGGCGCGCTGGGTGTCGTACGACTCCATCGCCTCGGTGACCTCGGCCACGAGCGTGTGCAGCTCCGAGAGCAGCCACCGGTCGAGGATCGTGCGGTCGGCCGGGGCCGGGTCGGCCGCGGAGGGTGCCCAGTTCGACGTACGGGCGTACAGGGCCTGGAAGGCGACCGTGTTCCAGTACGTGAGGAGGGTCTTGCGGACGACCTCCTGGATCGTGCCGTGGCCCACGCGGCGGGCCGCCCACGGGGAGCCGCCGGCCGCCATGAACCAGCGCACCGCGTCCGCGCCGTGCTGGTCCATGAGCGGGATCGGCTGGAGGATGTTGCCCAGGTGCTTGGACATCTTGCGGCCGTCCTCGGCGAGGATGTGGCCGAGGCAGACCACGTTCTCGTAGGAGGACTTGTCGAAGACGAGGGTGCCGACCGCCATCAGCGTGTAGAACCAGCCGCGCGTCTGGTCGATGGCCTCCGAGATGAACTGCGCCGGGTAGCGCTTCTCGAAGATCTCCTTGTTCTTGTACGGGTAGCCCCACTGCGCGAACGGCATCGAGCCCGAGTCGTACCAGGCGTCGATGACCTCCGGCACGCGGACCGCTTCCAGGGAGCAGCCCTCGGCGGTGCAGGTGAAGGTGACGTCGTCGATGTACGGGCGGTGCGGGTCCAGGTTCGAGTGGTCCTGGCCGGACAGCTCGCTCAGCTCGGCGCGGGAGCCGACGCAGGTGAGGTGGTTCTCCTCGCAGCGCCAGATCGGCAGCGGGGTGCCCCAGTAGCGGTTGCGGGACAGCGCCCAGTCGATGTTGTTGTTCAGCCAGTCGCCGAAGCGGCCCTGCTTGACGGAGTCCGGGTACCAGTTGGTCTTCTCGTTCTCCCGCAGCATCGCGTCCTTGACGGCCGTGGTGCGGATGTACCAGGACGGCTGCGCGTAGTAGAGCAGGGCCGTGTGGCAGCGCCAGCAGTGCGGGTAGCTGTGCTCGTAGGCGATGTGCTTGAAGAGCAGGCCGCGCGCGTCGAGGTCGGCGGTCAGCTTCTCGTCGGCCTTCTTGAAGAAGACGCCGCCGACCAGCGGGACCTCCTCCTCGAAGGTGCCGTCGGGGCGGACCGGGTTCACGACGGGCAGGCCGTACGCGCGGCAGACCGCGAGGTCGTCGGCGCCGAAGGCGGGGGACTGGTGGACCAGACCGGTGCCGTCCTCGGTCGTGACGTACTCGGCGTTCACGACGTAGTGGGCCTCGGCCGGGAAGTCCACGAGCTCGAAGGGGCGCCGGTAGGTCCAGCGCTCCATCTCCTTGCCCGTGAAGGTCTCGCCGGTGGCCTCCCAGCCCTCGCCGAGGGACTTCTCCAGCAGCGGCTGGGCGACGACCAGCTTCTCGTTCCCGTCGGTGGCCACGACGTAGGTGACCTCGGGGTGCGCGGCGACCGCGGTGTTGGACACCAGGGTCCACGGGGTGGTCGTCCAGACCAGCAGCGCCGCCTCGCCCGCGAGCGGGCCGGAGGTCAGCGGGAAGCGGACGTACACCGAGGGGTCGACGACCGTCTCGTAGCCCTGGGCCAGCTCGTGGTCGGAGAGGCCGGTGCCGCAGCGGGGGCACCAGGGGGCGACGCGGTGGTCCTGGGTGAGCAGACCCTTGTTGAAGATCTCCTTCAGCGACCACCACACGGACTCGACGTACTCGGGGTCCATGGTCCGGTAGGCGTCGTCCAGGTCGACCCAGTAGCCCATCCGCGTCGTGAGCTCGGTGAACGCGTCGGTGTGGCGGGTCACGGACTCGCGGCACTTGGCGTTGAACTCGGCGATGCCGAACGCCTCGATGTCCTGCTTGCCGTTGAAGCCCAGCTCCTTCTCGACGGCGAGCTCGACCGGCAGGCCGTGGCAGTCCCAGCCGGCCTTGCGGGCCACGTGGTAGCCGCGCATGGTGCGGAAGCGGGGGAAGACGTCCTTGAAGACGCGGGCCTCGATGTGGTGCGCGCCGGGCATGCCGTTCGCGGTGGGCGGGCCCTCGTAGAAGACCCACTCGGGGCGGCCCTCGGACTGCTCCAGGGTCTTGGCGAAGGTCTTGCTCTCGCGCCAGAAGTCGAGGACCGCGTGCTCGAGGGCAGGCAGGTCGACCTGGGCGGGTACCGGGCGGTACTGCGGCGGTGTGGTCATGAGGCTGAACTCTTCCTCCGGCGGGATGTCACTTCCGTCCGGAGGGACGAGAGCGACTGCTGCTCCCGCGGTACCACCCTCCTTGGCCGCCGGACGGATCCGGTGGCCCCCTCATTGGGGTGCGAAGCCGGTTCTACTCGCCGTACGGGGATCCCGTGCAGGCTTTCTTCCGGCGGCTCAGGGGTGATCCTTCACGTCGCGCTCGCCCCCGGGCTCTCACCGTCCCCGGGTCGCTCCTGGCTGCGTACGGCGCTACTCGTCCCCGTCCATGCCTTTCGCTGGGCCCAGTGTACGGGCCCGCAGGGCCGACGGCAGACCGGTTTTCGGGGGCCCGTGCGGGGGCCGCCGGCCCGGCGTGGCGGGTGTGCGCGCAGGGGCCGCGCGGGCGCCCGGCGTGACCCGAATGGGTCTGCGGCGCCGCTTCCGGCTCCGGTGGGGCGCGTGTGGCGGATTACCGGGGCTCCTGATGGGCACAACGGATGCAGGTTGACCTCGACGGATGCGTGCCCCGTTGCCGCGGGGCCGGAGCCGACTTATCGTTCCGGCACGATTCGCGAGCAAAGATCACAGTATGTGAAGGGGCCGCGGCCATGGTGGCGAAGAAGACCGCCGGGAGTACTGCCAAGAAGGCTGTCGGGAAGGCCGCCGGGAAGGCGGCGGTCTCCGAGGAGGCGGCTCCCGCCGAGAAGGCGGCCGCTGCAGGGAAGACCGCTGCCCGGAAGACCGCCGCCGCGTCGGCTCCGGACGGGAAGGCGACCGCCGTCAAGAAGACGACCGCCGTCAAGAAGCGGACGGTCACGGCCAAGAAGGCCGGGACCGAGGGGGCGGCGCAGGCCGCTGAGAAGACGGGAGTCCGGAAAGTGGTTGCCAAGAAGAGCGCCGGTACGGCGAGGAAGACGGCCGCGGCCGCGACCAGCGGGCTCCCCAAGGCACGGGCCACGGCGCCCCTGGCCCCCGGTGAGCTCGCCGTACGGCCGGGGGAGGACCCCTGGACCCCCAAGGAGGTCGAGGACGCCCGTGCGGAGCTCCTGTCGGAGGTCCTGCGGCTGCGGGCCGAGCTCGACGCCTCCGAGGTGGCCATCTCGGGCCTGATGCGGGACTCCGGCGACGGTGCGGGCGACGACCAGGCCGACACGGGCACGAAGAACATCACCCGGGAGTCCGAGCTGGCGCTCGCGGCGAACGCCAGCTCGATGCTGGAGCAGACCGAGCGGGCCCTGGAACGGCTGGAGGCGGGCACGTACGGGCTCTGCGAGAACTGCGGGCAGCCCATCGGCAAGGCCAGGATGCAGGCATTCCCGCGGGCCACGCTGTGCGTGGACTGCAAGCAGAAGCAGGAACGGCGCCATTAGGGTCGTCCCTTCTGGATCTTGTCGGACCATGCGGGCCCGGCAGGATCCGAAGGAGACGGTCTCGGGGCGGGCGTCCTGCCCCACCTCCCCCGGACGGATCCGGGGGAGGTGGGGCAGGCGGTGCGAGGGGGCCCTGACGTACCCTCGTTTCCGTCAGGGTCCAGGAGGAGCCTGGTTCGAGCTAGTTCGAGGGACTCACGTGGCAGAGGCGGAGCGCATCATCGGTACGCCGGAGGTCGGGGACGACGCCCAGCCGGAGTCCGCCGGGCCCAAGGGGCGCCGTCGGATCGCGGCTCTGCTCGTCGTGGCGGTGCTCGCCTACGTGCTGGACCTCGGCAGCAAGATGCTGGTCGTGGCGAAGCTGGAGCACCATGCGCCGATCGAGATCATCGGTGACCTGCTGAAGTTCGAGGCGGTCCGCAACCCGGGCGCGGCCTTCGGCTTCGGCGAGGCCTTCACCATCATCTTCACCTGCATCGCGGCCTCCGTGATCGTGGTGATCGTGCGGCTGGCCCGCAAGCTCTACAGCCTGCCGTGGGCGATCGCGCTCGGCCTGCTGCTGGGCGGTGCGCTGGGCAATCTGACCGACCGGATCTTCCGCTCGCCGGGCGTGTTCCGGGGTGCGGTCGTCGACTTCATCGCGCCGGCGCATTTCGCCGTCTTCAACCTCGCCGACTCGGCGATCGTGTGCGGCGGCATCCTGATCGTCCTGCTGTCCTTCAAGGGTCTGGACCCGGACGGGACCGTCCACAAGGACTGATCGCGGGACGGCCCGTCCGCCCCGTCCGGCATACTCGACGGGTGAGTACGATTCCCGAGATCCGCACCCTGCCCGTTCCCGATGGCCTCGAGGGCGAGCGCGTCGACGCCGCCATCGCCCGTATGTTCGGTTTTTCCCGGACGAAGGCGGCCGATCTCGCGGCCGCGGGAAAGGTGTCGGTCGACGGCAGTGTCGTCGGGAAGTCCGAGCGTGTGCACGGTGGCGCCTGGCTCGAAGTCGAGATGCCCGAACCGGCCCGGCCGGTCGAGGTCGTCGCCGAGCCCGTCCCCGGCATGGAGATCATTCATGACGACGACGACATCGTCGTCATCATGAAGCCGGTGGGCGTCGCGGCCCACCCGAGCCCCGGCTGGACCGGAACCACCGTCATCGGTGGCCTCGCCGCGGCCGGCTACCGCATCTCCACCTCCGGCGCGTCCGAACGCCAGGGCATCGTGCACCGCCTCGACGTCGGAACCTCCGGCCTGATGGCCGTCGCGAAGTCGGAGCGCGCCTACACCTCGCTGAAGAACCAGTTCCGCGAGCGGGTCGTGGACAAGCGCTACCACGCGCTCGTGCAGGGCCACCCGGACCCGATGAGCGGCACCATCGACGCGCCGATCGGCCGCCACCCCAGCGCGGACTACAAGTGGGCGGTGACCCAGGACGGCAAGGCGTCCGTCACCCACTACGACCTGATCGAGGCCTTCCGCGCCGCCTCGCTGCTGGACATCAAGCTGGAGACCGGGCGTACGCACCAGATCCGCGTGCACATGTCCGCGCACCGGCACCCCTGCGTCGGCGACCTGACCTACGGCGCCGACCCGACCGTCGCCAAGCGGCTCGGCCTCACCCGGCAGTGGCTGCACGCGGTGCGCCTCGGCTTCGAGCACCCGTCGGACGGGCAGTGGGTCGAGTTCGAGAGCACCTACCCGGCGGACCTCCAGCACGCGCTGGACGTGATCCGGGCGGAGAGCGAGTGACCTCGCCGGTCGAGGTGCGGGTCGCCGCCTCGGAGCAGGACCTGAAGTCCTGCTTCGCGGTGCGGTCCGAGGTCTTCGTGGTCGAGCAGTCGGTGCCGGAGTCGATCGAGTACGACGCGTACGACGCGGACGCGGTGCACGTCCTGGCCGTGGGCGCGGACGGCGTGGCGCTGGGCACGGGCCGGTTGCTGCACGGGGACGCGGCGCTGGCGAAGACCGGCGGCGCGGAGGGCGTCGGCTCGCTGGGGCGGCTGGCCGTCACCAGGTCCGCGCGCGGGCTGGGCGTGGGCGTGGCGCTGGTCCGCGCGATCGAGGCGGAGGCGGCCCGCCGGGGTCTGACCGCGGTCGATCTGGGCGCGCAGACGCATGCGCTGGGCTTCTACGAGCGGCTCGGCTACGTGGCCTACGGCCCGGAGTTCCAGGACGCGGGCATCCCGCACCGCGCGATGCGGCGTCCCCTGCCGTAGCCGAACGGGCGCGGCGCCGTTGCCGGGGGCCCTGCCCCCGGACCCCCGCGCCTCAAACGCCGGCGAGGCCGGATTCGGCCGCTGCCCGGCAGAGTCTTCCAGCCTCGCCGGCGATTGAGGCGTGGGCGCGGAGCGCCGTAGGGGTTCGGGCGGAGCCCGACACGGAGCCGCGGCCCCGTCACCGCACGGGCCGAGCGCAGCGGACTGGCAGGGTGGGGGAGTGGATCAGCTTGCTCTGCTGTTCGTGCTCCTGCTCGGGGCCGTGGTCACGGTGCCGCTCGGGGACCGGCTCAAACTGCCCGCGCCCGTCCTCATGACCATCGGCGGGGTGGTCCTCGCACTCGTGCCGGCGGTGCCGAACGTCGAGATCCCGCCCGAGTTCATCCTGCCGCTGGTGCTGCCGCCGCTGCTGTACGCCTCCGTGCAGCGGACCTCCTGGCGGCAGTTCGCGGCCAACGTCCGGCCCATCCTGCTGCTGGCCGTGGCCCTGGTGTTCGTCACCACCGCGGCCGTGGCGGCCGTCGCCAACGCCGTCGTGCCCGGGCTGCCGATCGCCGCCGCCGTCGCCCTCGGCGCGCTGGTCGCCCCGCCCGACCCGGTGGCCGCCACAGCCGTCGCCGGATCGCTCGGCCTGCCCCGCCGCATGGTGTCGATCCTGGAGGGCGAGGGACTCTTCAACGACGTGACGGCGATCGTGCTCTACCACGTGGCCGTCGCCGCGGTCGTCAGCGGCAGTTTCTCCTGGCCCGACGCGCTCGGGGAGTTCGTGCTCTCCGCCGTCGTGGCCGTGGCCGTCGGGCTCGCGCTCGGCTGGGCCACCCACTGGCTCATGGGGCGGCTCGGCGACGCCACCCTGCAGATCGGGCTGACGCTCCTGGTGCCCTTCGTCGCGTACGTGGTGGCGGAGGAACTCCAGGGATCGGGAGTGCTCGCCGTGCTGACGGCGGCCCTGTTCCTCGCCGAGTACGCGAGCGACGCCGACGACGTGCTGGGGCGGCTCGCCGGGCACACCTTCTGGGAGGTCGTCGACATGCTGGTCACCGGGGTGGCCTTCGGACTGATCGGGCTGGAGCTGCACAACGTCTTCGGCACGGCGAAGGACCGCGCGTGGGAGATGGCCGGGTGGGCGGCGGTCGTGGTCGCGGTGGTGGTCGGCGTACGCCTGGTGTGGCTGCTGCCGGCCGGCTGGGTCGCCCAGAAGCTGCACCGGCGGCGCGACTACGACGAGGAGATCCCGCTGAGCTGGCGGGAGAGCGTGGTGATGTGGTGGGCCGGGATGCGCGGGGTGGCCTCGGTGGCCCTCGCCCTGGCCATTCCGCTGCGCACGGACGCCGGGGACCCCTTTCCCGGGCGGGACCAGATCATCTTCATCGCGTTCGCGGTGATCATGACGACCCTGGTGTGCCAGGGACTGACCCTGCCGTGGCTGGTGCGGCGGCTGGGGGTGGAGGCCGACACGGACGCGGACCGGGATGCCGAGCGGCAGCTGGCGGTCCGCGCCGCGAAGGCCGCGAAGCAGCGGCTGAAGGAGATCCAGGAGACGGAGGAGCTGCCGGAGGACCTGGTCGAGCAGCTCTACCGGCGTGCGTACGACGTGGGGGCCAGGATCAGCCCCGACATGGTGGACGAGGAACGGCGCGAGGCGTATGCGAAGCGGGTGGAGCGGCTCCACGACATCCAGCGGATCCAGCGGGAGATGATGTCGGCCGCCCGCCACGAGGTCCTGGCCGCCCGCAGCGAACCGGGCTCCGACCCGGAGATCGTGGACCGCGTGCTGCGGCACCTGGACGTACGCAGCCTGCGGGCACCCTAGGCCGGCCGGGACACGAGGCGTTCCAGGCCGCGCAGGAAGCGGACGTACGGGGACCAGCGGGCCGGGCGGGCGATCGTGCCCGTGCAGGCCAGTTCGGCGCGGTCCAGGCTGTCCTCCAGGACTGCGTCGTGCATCGTGCGGATGGCCAGCGGCCAGGTGATGCGGCTGATGCCGCCGAGGTTCATCGCGATGGTGTGCCGCAGCACGGTGCGCCCGGCGTCGAGGGGCAGCGCGGTGTACTCGTGGAAGCCGTGGAAGCCCCGGGGTCCGGTGAAGGTGAACCGCACCCAGGTCCCCGGCACGTAGGCGGCCACGGTGTAGCGCACCACTCCGTGTCCGCCCGCCGCCCCGACCCCGAGGGGGCGGTCGAGCTCCATGTCCTCCCACAGGTGGCCGGGCCACAGCCGGTCGTCCTCCCCGCCGGACAGCGTGTCGATCAGTGCGCCGACCTCGCTCTCCTTCGCAGCGATCACACGCTCGTGCACGTTGTAGACGCCCATGGAAGGTCCTCCCCATCGCAGTATTAGAGAGATATCTCTAATAATCTGGAGGGTACTCTCTGATTCATGGCGAGACCACCCCGCTTCGACACCGACCAGATCCTCGACGCCGCCGTCCGGCTGGCCGCCTCCGCCGGGCCGGCCGGCGTGAGCATGTCCGCCGTCGCCCAGGCGATCGGCGCGCCCAGCGGGTCCATGTACCACCGCTTCGCCGGGCGCAGCGCCCTGCTCGCCGAGGTGTGGCTGCGTACCGTCGAGCGGTTCCAGGAGGGCTACTACGCCAGCCTGCACAGCGACACCGACCCCCGCCTCGCCGCGCGCGCGGCCGCCCGGCACGTCGTGGGGTGGAGCCGCGCCCACCCCGAGGAGGCGGCACTCCTGCTCCACGGCCCGTGGGAGTTCGGCCGCGCCGACTGGTCCGAGGAACACACCGGCCGGGCCGACTCCGGCAATCAGCGCGTGTACGCCGCCATCGGCACCCTCGCCGCGTCCCTCGGCGCGACGGACGCGCAGGACCAGGAGCGCATCACCCTGGCCCTGATCGACCTGCCGCTCTCGGTCGTCCGCCGCCACCTGCGCGCCGGCGGACCGCTGCCGCCGCACGCCGAGGACCTCGCGGAGGAGTGCGCGGCCGCGCTCCTGCCCGCCGCTCCCTAGGGAGTGTCCGCCGCCGGGGCGGTGGCGATGCGGGGGAGGGCGTACGGGTGCTCGGCCACCAGCCAGGTGATCAGGCGTTCACGGACCGCGCAGCGCAGCGTCCAGAGATCATCGGCGTCCTTCGCCGTCACCACCGCGCGGATCCGGACCGTGTGCGGTGTGGTGTCCGTCACGGCAAGCCCGCCGCCGCGGCCGTCCCACTCCGGGATGTCCGCCAGGATGTGCTGGAGGCGCTCCCGCATCAGGTCGACCGGCGCGCTGTGGTCCAGGTGCCAGAAGACCGTGCCGGTCATCTGCGCGCCGCCGCGCGACCAGTTCTCGTAGGGCTTGCTCGTGAAATAGGACACAGGCATGGTGATGCGCCGCTCGTCCCAGGTGCGGACCGTCAGGAAGGTCAGGGTGATCTCCTCGACCCGGCCCCACTCCTTGTCGACCACCACCGTGTCGCCGATGCGGACGGTGTCGCCGAAGGCGATCTGCAGGCCGGCGAACAGGTTGCTCAGCGAGGCCTGGGCGGCGATGCCCGCGACGATGCCGAGGACGCCCGCCGAGGCCAGCAGCGAAGCGCCGAGCGTACGCATCGGGGGGAAGGTCAGCAGCATCGCCGCCGCGGCGACCACGACCACCACCGCCGTGACCACCCGCTGGATCAGCGTGACCTGCGTGCGGACCCGCCGCACGCGGGCCTCGTCCTCGGTCGCCGCCGCGTAGCGCGCGTACGTCGAGTCGACCACGGCCGTCGCGATGCGCACCGCCAGCCAGGCAGCGGAGGCGATCAGGACCAGGGTGAGGAACCGGCCGACGCCGAAGGCGTGGTCGGGCAGGATCCCGGCCCGTCGGTAGGAGGCTCTGAGCAGCGAGGTGCAGAGGACGACCTGGAAGGGCAGCCGGCAGCGGCGCAGCAGGCCCCACAGGGGGGTCTCGGTGTGCCGGGCGTCGGCCCGGCGCAGCAGCAGGTCCAGCAGCCAGCCCGCGATCAGGGTGGCGACCAGTGCGCCACCGATGACCGTCACGGGGCGCAGGACGTTCTCCATCTCCATGGGTACGAACGTAGCGGGAAGCGGTCCGCGGGCCCCGTGTCCGCGGCGGCTGGCACGATGGAAGCATGAACATCATGCTTTTCCATTCGACGTACGGGCTGCGGCCCGCGGTGCACGCGGCGGCCGACCGGCTGCGCGCGGCCGGGCACCAGGTCCAGGTGCCGGATCTCTTCGAGGGACGCACCTTCGGGACCGTCGAGGAGGGCATGGCCCACCAGGACGAGATCGGCCGTGACGAGCTGCTGAAGCGCGCGGTGCGGGCCTCGGCCCCCTACTCGGACCAGGGACTGGTCTACGCGGGCTTCTCCTTCGGCGGTTCCGTCGCCCAGCACCTGGCGATGGCCGACGAGAAGGCGCGCGGGCTGCTGCTCCTGCACGGGACCGCGGACCTGGAGGAGGGCGCCTCGGTGGACGAGCTGCCCGTGCAGCTGCACATCGCGGACCCGGACCCCTTCGAGCCGCACGACTGGCTGACGGCCTGGTACCTGCGGATGCAGCGCGCGGGCGCCGACGTGGAGGTCCACAGCTACCCGGGTGCCGGGCACCTGTTCACGGACCCGGAGCTGGACGACTACGACGCCGAGGCCGCCGAGCAGGCATGGAAGGTCGCGGTCGGCTTCCTCGACAGCCTGTAGGCGCGGAGAACGGCACAGGGGCCCGGTCCGGCGGTTGCCGGAC
>NZ_JBSGXU010000232.1:0-11910 GCF_053610205.1 Streptomyces sp. NPDC054932
GTGTCCCCGCCCCACGCCGGGGCTTCGGCAGCCCGGGCGGAGGGGAGTGGGGACGTGCCGGGGTGTCCCCGCAGGACGAGCGCGCAACCACCCCGTACGACTGGAACATGCCCGCGCGCGCCGAGCCGAGGAGACACCCCGGCACGGCACCACGCACCGACCCGACACGCACACCGCCGAGCCGCCCGCAGGGCACCCCGCACCATCCAGCCCCGCCGGCGATTGAGGCGCGGGTCCGGGCAGCGCCCGGCACACAACGCGAGCCGCACAGCCAAGCACCCCGCAGGGGACGGGCGGAGCCCGGCACGCAACGCGAGCCGCCCGCAGGGTCAGGGCGTGGGGGAATCCGGGCCGCCCCGGCGGAGGGACGCGCAGGCCAGGGTGACCGCCGCGCCGACCGCCGCCCAGGCGGCCAGCACCAGCATCGGTCCGCCCGCGCCGTTCCCCTTGAAGTACGTGATGGAGCGCGCCGCATACGTGCCGGCGCCCGGCGGCAGGGCCGGGCCGATGGCGCTCCAGAACGGCGGCAGCAGCGGGTACGGGTAGGCGCCGCCGGCGCTCGGGTTGCCGAACACCACGACCAGCAGGATCGCGAGGCCGATGCCGATCACGCCCGCCAGCCCCTGGAAGGCGAGGGTGATGGCGCCGACCGCGAAGACGACCAGGGTGCCCAGTCCCCACAGGCCCATGATGCTGCCGGGCAGCGCGTCCAGCACCGGGCCCGCGATGACCGCTCCGAGGAGCCCCGCGGCGATCGCGTACACGAGCAGGGCGCCGAGCCGGATGACGGCGCGGGCGGCGTTCGCCGGCCGGGCCCCGGCGCTGATCGCGAGGATCGCGGCGCACAGGTAGCCGCCCACGCACCAGCCGATGACCAGGTAGAAGGAGCTCAGACCGCGGGCGTCGCCCCGGTGGGCCGGGGCCACGTCGGTGATCCGTACGGCCCGGCCCCGGGCGGATTCGGCGCGCCCCACGATCTCCTCCAGGGCCTGGGACAGCGAGGCCCCGGCGCCGGAGGCGACCAGCAGCCGGTCGGTCTTTCCGGCCGGGTCGACGATCAGCGCGCCGTCGACGTCCCGGTTCCTGACCTGGGCGGTCGCCGCGGCCTCGTCCCGGACCACGTGGGGGTCGAGGGGTTTGCCGGGCAGGGCGCCGAGCTGCTGCGCGGACTGTTCGGCCACCGGCGCGGCGGGAGCGGTCACGGCGATCGGGATCTCGCTGGGCTTCGGACGGTGGAAGGCGCCGATGTACGAGGTGATGAAGGCGACCTGGAGGGCCAGCACCCCGAGGAGCAGCAGGGCGGCCCGAGTGGTCACGGCGTCCTTGATCTCGGCGAGGAAGCCTTTGGGCGGGCCTGCGTCGGTGGTCATGTGTCACACGCTCGGCGTGCGGGGGGCGGGTCGCAGCAGGGGCGGGCCGAACGGATGACCTGTGGGCGACCGAAGCGATCGAACATGTGTTTCGCACGGGTATTCGAATTGCTCTATGGTGGAGAGCGGGGGAGGTGTTCATTCGAGCGAAGCAGGAGGCCGCGGGTGCCTGGTTTTACGCATCTGCACACCGTTTCGGGGTTCTCCATGCGCTACGGAGGCTCGCACCCGCAGCGGCTGGCAGAACGCGCCGCCGAGCGGGGAATGGACGCCCTCGCCCTCACCGACCGCGACACGCTCGCGGGCGCGGTGCGGTTCGCGAAGGCGTGTGCGCAGGCGGGCATCCGGCCGTTGTTCGGAGTGGACATGGCGGTATCGGCCGCGACGGGCTCGGCCGGGCCGGGGGGCTCGACCGGGTCCGCCGCGGGCGGCGGGTCCGGCGAGGCCTCCTACCGGCGGCGCACCCCCGTCAAGGGCGGCGCCTTCGTGGACGAGTCCGCCGCGCGGGCCGTCTTCCTCGCCCGGGACGGGGCCGCCGGGTGGGCCGAGCTGTGCCGGATGGTCACCGCCGCGCACGCGGGGGACGCCGAAGTGCCCCTGGTGCCCTGGGACGCCCTGCGCGGGGAGGGCGTCTTCGTCCTGCTCGGGCCCGGCTCCGAGGTGGGGCGGGCACTTGCCGCGGGCCGTCCCGACCGGGCCGCGCGACTGCTCGCGCCGTGGCGGGAGATCTACGGCGACTCCCTGCGCCTGGAGGCCGTCCACCACGGCCGCGCCGGCACCGGGCCCGGCTCGCTCCGGCTGGCCGCCCGTACCGTCGGCTTCGCAGCCGAGCAGGGCGTCCCGGCCGTGCTGACCAACGCCGTCCGCTACGCCGACCCCGGCCAGGGCCCGGTCGCCGACATCCTCGACGCGGCCCGCCGCCTGGTCCCCATCGACCCGCGCAACCCGGCGCACCCGCTCGACAGCGGCGAGCGCTGGCTCAAGGACCCGGCCGCCATGGCCGGGGCCGCCGACCGGATCGCGCAGGCGGCCGGCCTGCGCCCCGCCGACGCCAGACGGCTGCTCGCGGAGACCCGGCGTACCGCCGAGGCCTGCTGCGTGGACCCCGAGGACGACCTCGGCATGGGTTCCGTGCACTTCCCCGAGGCCCGGCTCGTCGGCGCGGCCCACCGCAGCGCCCAGCGGGTCCTCGCCTCCCGGGCCTCGGCGGGCATGGTGCTGCGCGGCTACGCGGACAACCGCGCGTACTGGGAGCGGATGCACCAGGAGCTCGACATCATCGCCCACCACGGTTTCGCCTCGTACTTCCTGACCGTTGCCCAAGTCGTCGATGACGTAAGGGATATGGGTATCCGGGTGGCCGCCCGCGGTTCCGGCGCCGGTTCCCTCGTCAACCACCTGCTCGGGATCGCGCACGCCGACCCCGTCGCCCACGGCCTGCTGATGGAGCGCTTCCTCTCCAAGCGCCGGCGGGTCCTGCCCGACATCGACATCGACGTGGAGTCCGCCCGCCGGCTGGAGGTCTACCGGCGGATCATGGGCCGGTTCGGCACCGAGCGCGTCGCCACCGTCTCCATGCCCGAGACCTACCGGGTCCGGCACGCCATCCGCGACGTCGGCGCCGCCCTGTCCATGGACCCCGCCGTCACCGACCGGCTCGCCAAGGCATTCCCGCACATCAGGGCCCGCGACGCCCGCGCCGCGCTGCAGGAGCTGCCCGAACTGCGCGACGTACGGGGGGAGTCGTACGGGCGGCTGTGGGAGCTCGTCGAATCGCTGGACGCGCTGCCGCGCGGGATCGCCATGCACCCGTGCGGGGTGCTGCTCTCCGACGCCTCCCTGCTCGCCCGTACGCCGGTGGTGCCCACCAGCGGCGAGGGCTTCCCCATGTCCCAGTTCGACAAGGACGACGTGGAGGAGCTCGGGCTGCTCAAACTGGACGTGCTGGGCGTGCGGATGCAGTCCGCGATGGCGCACGCGGTCGCGGAGATCCGGCGCGGCACGGGGCGGGAGCTCGACCTGGACGACCCGGCGCAGGTGCCGCCGGGCGACCGGGCCACGTACGAGCTGATCCGTTCGGCCGAGACGCTGGGCTGCTTCCAGATCGAGTCGCCGGGCCAGCGGGACCTGGTGGGGCGGCTGCAGCCGGCCACCTTCCACGACCTGGTCGTCGACATCTCGCTCTTCCGGCCGGGGCCGGTGGCCGCCGACATGGTGCGGCCCTTCATCGAGGCCCGGCACGGGCGGGCGCCGGTCCGCTTCCCGCACCCGGATCTGGCCGACGCACTGCGCGAGACGTACGGGGTGGTGGTCTTCCACGAGCAGATCATCGAGATCGTGCACGTCATGACCGGCTGCGGGCGGGACGAGGCGGACCGGGTGCGGCGCGGGCTGTCCGACCCGCAGTCGCAGGCGCGGATCAAGGTCTGGTTCGCGGCGACGGCGGCCGGGCGCGGCTATCCGGTGGAGGTGATCGGCCGGACCTGGGAGATCGTGGAGGCCTTCGGGTCGTACGGTTTCTGCAAGGCGCACGCGGTGGCCTTCGCGGTGCCCACCTACCAGTCGGCCTGGCTGAAGGCGCATCACCCGGCGGCCTTCTACGCCGGGTTGCTGACCCACGATCCGGGGATGTACCCGAAGCGGCTGCTGCTGGCAGACGCGCGGCGGCGGGGCGTGCCGGTGCTGCCGCTGGACGTGAACCGGTCGGCGGTCGCCCATCGCATCGAACTGGTGTCCGATACGAGTGGGGTGTGGGGGTTGCGGCTGGGGCTCACCGACGTCCACGGCATCAGTGAGGCCGAAGCGGCCCGGATCGAAGCCGGACAGCCGTACGCCTCCCTGCGGGACTTCTGGGACCGGGCGCACCCGGGGCGCCCGGTCGCCGAACGGCTCGCACAGGTGGGCGCGTTGGACGCCTTCGGCGCCAACCGGCGGGACCTGCTGCTGCACGTGTCCGAACTGCACGGCGCACAGCGGGCCGCAGGTGTCCGCGGTCCCCAACTGCCTTTGGAGGGAGGCCGGTCCACGGCCTCCGTCGGACTGCCCGACCTGACCGAGGCGGAACGCCTCAGCACCGAGCTGGGCGTCCTCGGCATGGACGCCTCGCGGCACCTGATGGGGGACCACCACGCCTTCCTGGCCGAGCTGGGAGTGATCCCGGCACGCCGGCTGCGGGACACCGAACACGGGCAGACCGTGCTGGTCGCGGGGGCCAAGGCGGCCACTCAGACCCCGCCGATCCGCTCCGGGAAGCGGGTCATCTTCACGACACTGGACGACGGGACGGGCCTGGTCGACCTGGCCTTCTTCGACGACAGCCACGAGCGCTGCGCGCACACCGTCTTCCACTCCTTCCTGCTGCTGGTACGAGGTGTCGTGCAGCGGCGGGGCCCGCAGAGCCTGAGCGTGGTCGGGGCGGCGGCGTGGAACCTGGCGGAGCTGGTGGAACTGCGGGAGGCGGGCGGCCTGGACGCGGTCGCGGCCCGCCTCGCCGGGCCGGCGGCGGCGGCCGCTGCGGGTGCCCCGGGCGCCGATGGCACCGACGGTGCCGACGGAGAGCCGGGTGCGAAGGCTCCCGGCCGCAGGATCCGCATGTCCACGGGATACGAGATGAACCCCTGGGCCGACCTCCAGCCGCCGGGCACCGGCCCCGCGACCGGCCGCAAGCTGTGGCACTCCAGCCCGGGGAGCGCAGGATGACCGCCACCACCACCGTCACCGCAGCCACGGCCGCAGCCGGGCGGGTCGTGATGTGCCTGCGGCTGCAGCCCGCCGACGGGGGGCCGCTCGGGGCGCGGGAGTACGCGGGCGTGCTCGCGCTGCTCGGGGGGATCACCCCGGCCGTGCAGGCCGTGGCACCCGACACCCTCCTCGCCGACATCAGGGGCGCGCTGCGGTACTTCGACTGCGACGCCACCCGGCTGGCCGCCGTGATCCGGGTCCGGGCCCTCGCCCTGTACGGCGTGGACGCCGCCGCCGGCGTGGCCGGCAACCCCATGCTGGCCCGGGCCGCGGCCCGCGAGGCCCGGCCCGGGGAGACCCTGGTGATCCCCGGGGAGCCCGCCGCCGTACGCGACTTCCTGGCGGCCAAGCCCGTCACCACCCTCGACGGGGTCGGGTCGAAGGCCGCCCGCACTCTGTGCTCCTACGGCCTCGACTCCGTCGGCCGGGTCGCCGCCGCCCCGCCCGCCGCCCTGCGGCGGATCCTCGGCGCCCGGCTCGGCCGCGAGGTGCACGAGCGCGCCCTCGGGATCGACCGGACCCCCGTCCGGCCGGGCGCGGCCGCCCGCGCCATCGCCGCCGAGCGGCTCTTCGATCTGGACGAGCTGGATCCCGTACGGCACCGGCGGGCCCTGCTCTCGCTGACCGAGGAGCTCGGCGCGAAGCTTCGTACACAAGAACAGGGCCGGGGGCAGGTCTGCCGTGCCCTCTCGCTCACCGTCCGCTGCGCCGACCGCACCACGCTCACCCGGACGCGCACCCTCACCGAACCCACCGCGCACTCGGCCGCCCTGACCGCCACGGCCTACGCCCTGTACGCGGGCCTCGGCCTGCAGCGGGCCCGGGTCCGCGCGCTGTCCCTGCGCGCCGAGGACCTGACCCCGGCCGAACGGGCCGCGCGGCAGCTCAGTCTCGACCCCGAGGACGAGAAGGCCCGCCGTCTGGAGGCCGTCACGGACCGGGTCCGCGCGCGCTTCGGGCCGCACGCCATCGCCCGCGGCACACTCGCCGCCTGACGGTCCGTCCGGCGGCCCGTCCGGTGGCCCGTCCGGTGGCCCGTCCAGTGGCCGAGGGGCGTCCGATGACCGGCCGGCCGGGCGACGCGCGAGTTTTTACTGACGCGTAACTTCCCTGTGTTCCTACTCACCCGTAATTTAGCGGCAGCAGCGCCCCCTTGTGATCCGGATCACGGGACGAAACCCCCACGCACATCCCCTTGAGTCGACCCGCAAGGAGATCACACGATGCTGCCCTGGAGACGCCTGCTCCGCCCGCTGGCCGTCCTCGCCCTCACCGCCGCCGCGCTCGTCGCCCCCACCGGCACCGCGCAGGCCGCGTCCGCTCCCAGCAGCGGCTGGAACAACTGGTCCTGCAAGCCGTCCGCCGCGCACCCGCGCCCCGTCGTGCTCGTCCACGGCACCTTCGGCAACTCCTGGGACAACTGGCTCGGGCTCGCGCCCTACCTCGTGCACCGCGGGTACTGCGTCTACTCGCTCGACTACGGCCAACTGCCCGGCGTCCCCCTCTTCAACGGACTCGGGCCCATCGACAAGTCCGCCGGACAGCTCGACGTCTTCGTCGACAAGGTGCTCGCCGCCACCGGCTCCGCCAAGACCGACATCATCGGGCACTCGCAGGGCGGCATGATGCCGCGCTACTACCTGAAGTTCCTCGGCGGCGCCCCGAAGGTCAACGCGCTGATCGGGCTCGCCCCCGACAACCACGGCACCACCCTGCTCGGATTCACCAAGCTGCTCCCGTACTTCCCCGGGGCCGAGGACCTGATCAGCACCGCGACCCCGGGCCTCGCCGACCAGATCGCCGGATCCGCCTTCCTGCAGAAGCTCAACGAGGGCGGGGACACCGTGCCCGGTGTGAAGTACACGGTGATCGCGACCAAGTACGACGAGGTGGTGACGCCCTACCGGAGCGGCTTCCTGGAAGGGGCGAACGTACGCAACGTCGTCCTCCAGGACCTGTGCTTCCTCGACCTCTCGGAGCACGTCGCCATCGGGCTCACCGACCGGATCGCCTGGCACGAGGCGGTCAACGCCCTCGACCCGGCCAACGCGGAACGGACCACCTGCGCCTCGGTCTTCGACTGACGAGGCACGGGCGGTCCGGCCCGGCAAGATCCGGAAGGGACGGCCTAGCGGCCGTGGCGGCCCGTTGCCGTACGCGCAGTGCGGCGGCGGGCGGCTGCGAACATCACGGCCGCGCCCGCGGCCAGGGTGCCGGCCCCGGCGATCGCGATCGCCGGGGTGGCGCTGCTGCCGCCGGTCTCCGCGAGGTTGTCCTTCGCCGCGGACGGCGAGGACGGTGCCCCGGCCGCGAGCGGGACGGCGGCGTCGGTGCTGCCGTTCGTCTTCGGGTCGTTGTCGCCGTGGCCGTTGTGCTCGATCGAGGACTTGTCGGCGCCGTCGGCGATCTGCTGGTCCGTCGGGGCCGAAGGCTTGTCGGCGGGCTTCTCGGACGGCTTGCCGGACGGCTTCTCGGACGGCTTGGAACCGGTCCCGGTGGTCGGCGCGGTACCGGCGCCGCCCCCGTTCCCGCCATTGCCGCCGTTCCCTCCGCCGCCCCCGTTGTCCTTGCCGAAGACCACGTCCGAGCAGGTGTAGAAGGCCTCCGGACTGTCGGAGCGCTGCCAGATGCTGTAGATCAGGTGGCGGCCCGACTTGTTCGGGACGGTCCCGGAGAAGACGTAGTCGCCGTTCTGCATGCCGGGGTCGGTGACCTTCGCGAACGGTGCGGGCTCCAGGTCGGACCACTTCAGCGGCTTCGCCGGGTCGTAGCCGTCCTTCGTCACGTACAGCTCGAAGGAACCCTTGTGGGGGGCCGTGCCCTTGTAGCGGAAGGTGTGCGCACCGGCGGACATCGGGCTGGCCGGCCAGTCGGCACGCGCCAGGTCCAGCCCCCGGTACTTGTCGTTGCCGGCCGAGCACAGCTGCCCGTTCGGGATCAACGACCGGTGGTTCCCGGCGGCGTTGGCGATGTTGACCCCGTTCCAGTCGTAGAACGGCTGCGTCCCGCCGGCCGCGACCGCCGCCTTGCACGCCGCCGACCGCGGGGACTCGGGCCCTTCGGCGTAGCAGGCCGCCACCCGGCTGACCGGGTCCGTCATCGAGCCGTGGGCGACCGCGGGAGCCGCCGCGTACGCGGCCAGCGCGAGCGGGGCCAGTCCGGCGGAAGCGATCCGGGGCAGCGTGACGGCGGTACGGCGGCGTGCAGGCATGGGTGATCTCCTTCGGGCACAAGGCGGGGGCATGCCGGCGGAATCGGGCTCCGCGGCGCCGCCCCCCGGCGGCGCCACATCGGGCCCTTCCTGTCCTGGCCCGGCCAAGCTAGCCGCCCGGACCACGGGTTCTGCCCGCCCGGGCCCGCTGGAGCGGATCCTTAGGGTCGCGTTAAGGAAGGAGTAAGGAGGGCCTCAGGAACCGGGTTCGAGCGGTCGCCGCAGCCGGTGGGCCGCCTGCGCCGATCACGTCACCGCATCCACCGTGCTCTCCGCGCGTGCAGGTCTCAGGAGGCGAGCCGGGCGCCGGCGCGGGCGACCGGGTGCAGGGCCGCGTACTCCAGCGGCGCCGACGGGTCGATCGAGACGTCGAGCGGCGCCGGTTCGGCCCCCGCGCGCACCAGCAGGTCGCCGACGGCGGCGATCATCGCCCCGTTGTCGGTGCACAGCTTCAGCGGCGGTACCCGCAGGGTGATCCCGGCGGACCTGCAGCGAGCCTCGGCGAGGGACCGTACGCGCGAGTTGGCGGCCACCCCGCCCACCACGACCAGCGTCCCCACCCCGTGCTCGCGGCAGGCGGCGACCGCCTTGCGGGTCAGCACATCGGCCACGGCCTCCTGGAGCGAGGCCGCCCCGTCCGCGAGCGGCAGTTCCTCGCCGCGGATCCGGTGCTGCTCGGCCCAGCGGGCGGCGGCGGTCTTCAGCCCGGAGAAGGAGAAGTCGTAGCGCGCGTCGCGCGGCCCGGTCAGCGGCCGGGGGAACCGCACGGCGCGCGGGTCGCCCTCGCGGGCGGTGCGGTCGATGGCCGGTCCGCCCGGGTACGGCAGCCCGAAGACCCGGGCCACCTTGTCGAAGCATTCCCCGGCCGCGTCGTCGATGGTGTCACCGAGGTGCACGATCGGGTCGCGCGCCAGGTCCCGTACGAGCAGCAGCGAGGTGTGCCCGCCGGAGACGATCAGCACCATGCACGGGTCGGGCAGCGGCCCGTGCTCCAGGGTGTCGGCGGCGACGTGTCCGGCCAGGTGGTGCACCCCGTGGAGCGGTACCCCGAGCGAGAACGCCAGGGTCTTCGCCCCCGCGAGCCCCACCTGCAGCGCGCCGGAGAGGCCCGGGCCGGTGGTGACGGCCACGGCGCCGATGTCCGACATCCGCAGTCCGGCCCGGTCCAGGGCCTCCCGTACGACGGGGGTGAAGGAGTGCACGTGCGCCCGCGCGGCGATCTCCGGCACCACGCCGCCGAAGCGGGCGTGCTCGTCCATGCTCGACGCCACGGCATGTCCGAGCAGCCGCCCGTCCTGCACCAGCCCCGCGCCCGTCTCGTCACACGACGACTCGATCCCGAGCACCACCGGAGAGCCCACGACGGCCCCTTTCGCACTAACCACGCAGTTGCAACCTCAGTGCAATAAGGTACGCCGTCATGGGCGTGCGCCGTGCCGGGGAGTGTGCGGCCGGCGATCCGGAATCTCCCCTTGTCATATGCCTACCGGCCCGCCGCGGCCCGTGCGTATGGTGTGGCCCCGGACCATCCCGGGCCCGGCGCCCTCCCGGCTCCCCACGGGAGGGCCGCCGCGCGCCCCGCCCCCGCCGCTACGCGAGGAGTGCGGAAAGGCCGGCCGCCGACCGCGCCTGGTCGTCCAGTGCATCGAGGGCCCGTACCGCCTGGGCGGCCGCCTCCGGATCGCTCGTGGCGAGCCCGCTCTCGGCGAACTCGTCCTCGTCCAGCCGCAGGACGGAGCTCCCGTCCGCCGAGACCCACAGGTCGAGGTCCAGGTCCTCCACGAGGATCTCGCCGCTCTGCACCAGGGCCGGGCGCGTGACGTCGCAGTACCAGCCCTTGAGCACACCGTCGCCGGTCCACACCTCCTTGACCGCGTACCAGCGGGTCCGCCAGAAGTGCTCGACGAACACATCGCCCGGCTCGAAGCGGACGAAGCCGAAGTCCCGTACGCCCTCGGCCGCCCAGGGGGCGCGCACGGAGATCCGGTCGCCGTCGTCGGCGACCGGGGTTGCCGGGTAGCGGATCTTGGTCCGTCCCGCCTTGGTCAGGACGACGGTCAACTGCGCGGTGGTCACAGGGTCTCCAGTTTCTTCGTGAAGCGCGTCTCGGTCGCGCAGATCTCGTATCCGAACCACTCGTTGACAGCGAGCATCGGGCCGTTGCCCGCGTCGTTGCCGGTGAAGGCCTCGGTGTACCCGGCCGTGCGGGCCCGGTGCAGGGAGGCCGTCTTGGCGAGCTTGGCCAGACCCCGGCCGCGGAAGGCGCGCAGGGTGCCGGTCATCGCCGAGGCGTAGCGGGCGCCGCCGTCCGTCCGGGCCGCGGTGAAGGAGGCCACCGCGCCGTCGACCAGGACGACGGTGGTCAGTTCCTTGTCGAGGAAAGGGTTGTTCCAGATGTGCGTGAGCCAGTCCTCGTAGTCGTCGAGCTCCGCCGCCACATCGCCCGGTTCGTCGGAGGTCGCCTCGGCGTCCGCCTCGAAGAGCGGCCGCGGGTCGGCGGCGAATGCGGAGGCCGGACGCAGCTCGACCCCGGCCGGGAGGTCCCGCGGGAGCTCGGGCAGCGTCGCCGCCGCCAGGTCCAGGCGCAGGAAGTGCGCCGAACGGCTGGGGCGGTAGCCGTGCCGCTCGGCGAAGGCGCGGTGGGCGGGCTCGTCGAGCACCCAGGCGTACACGTCCGTCGCGCCGTGCGCGACGAGGTGCTCCTCGGCGGTGCGGAGCAGCAGGCCGCCGGCGCCGAGGCCGCGGTGGGCCGGGTCGACGTACGCGTTGACGTACGACTGGCCGGGCTCGGAACTCCCGTACACGATGCCGACCTGCGCCGTACCGATGACGCGGCCGTCCGCGGTCTCGGCGACGAGGATGCGGTGGCGCTTCGCGGGGTGCGCGGAGGAGAGCTCGAAGGCCACGGCTTCGGCGTTGGTGATCAGGAAGGGCAGGGCGGCGCGGAGTACCCGTACGACGGACTCCGCGTCCGCGGGATCGTCGGGGCGGAGATCACGGATCGATACGGTCATGCGGCAGACGCTACGGTCGGCCCTGTACCGCGCGCCTCCCAATTAACCGCCGATGGGGGAGAATCAGACGCGTGACCTCGACAAACCTGAAGATCACCATCGACGGCTCGGCCGGGTCGGCCGCCCCGTACGAACAGCTGCGCGCGCAGATCGCCGACCGGGCCCGGTCGGGGAAGCTCCCGGCGGGCTTCAAGCTGCCGACGGTACGGGGCCTCGCGGAGGAGCTGGGGCTGGCCGCCAACACCGTCGCGAAGGCATACCGGGCACTGGAGGCGGACGCGGTGATCGAGACGCGGGGCCGGAACGGGACCTTCATCGCGGCCGCGGGGGACGCGGTGTCGCGCGAGGCGGCGTCTGCCGCGCAGGCGTACGCGGACCGTGCCCACCGGCTGGGCCTGACCGAGGCCGAGGCCCTCGCCGCAGCCACGGACGCCCTCCGGGCCCGGTACGCCGCCAAGTAGCCCGCGCGGCGCCGTCGCCGGGGGCCGGGTTAACAGCCCCGACCGCGTTAGCTGAGGGGGGTGGGGGGGGGGGCCCCCGGTAGGGAGCCCCACACTGGCGCACCCCCCCAACA
>NZ_JBSGXU010000233.1:0-11830 GCF_053610205.1 Streptomyces sp. NPDC054932
CCGGCACCCCGGGTGGGGTGCCGGCCCTCCGGCGTGCAGGGGGAGCCTCAGCGGCTGTGCTGCGAGTCCGCGATCGTGACCTCGACCCGCTGGAACTCCTTGAGCTCGCTGTAGCCGGTGGTGGCCATCGAGCGGCGCAGGGCGCCGAAGATGTTCATCGAGCCGTCCGGGGTGTGCGAGGGACCGGTGAGGATCTCCTCGGTGGTGCCCACGGTGCCCAGGTCGACCTTCTTGCCGCGCGGCACGTCCTCGTGGACGGCCTCCATGCCCCAGTGGTTGCCCTTGCCGGGCGCGTCCGTGGCACGGGCCAGCGGGGAGCCCATCATCACGGCGTCCGCGCCGCAGGCGACGGCCTTCGGGATGTCGCCGGACCAGCCCACGCCGCCGTCGGCGATGACGTGCACGTAGCGGCCGCCGGACTCGTCCATGTAGTCGCGGCGGGCCGCGGCCACGTCGGCGACGGCGGTCGCCATCGGGACCTGGATGCCGAGCACGTTGCGCGTGGTGTGCGCGGCGCCGCCGCCGAAGCCGACCAGGACACCGGCCGCGCCGGTGCGCATCAGGTGCAGGGCCGCCGTGTAGGTGGCGCAGCCGCCGACGATGACCGGGACGTCGAGCTCGTAGATGAACTGCTTGAGGTTCAGCGGCTCGGCGGCGCCCGACACGTGCTCGGCCGACACGGTGGTGCCGCGGATCACGAAGATGTCCACGCCGGCGTCGACGACGGCCTTGGAGAACTCGGCGGTGCGCTGCGGGGACAGCGCGGCGGCGGTGACGACGCCCGAGTCGCGCACCTCCTTGATGCGCTGCCGGATGAGGTCCGCCTGGATCGGCGCGGCGTAGATCTCCTGGAGGCGACGGGTCGCGGACTCCTCGTCCAGCTCCGTGATCTCGTCGAGCAGCGGCTGCGGGTCCTCGTACCGGGTCCACAGGCCTTCGAGGTTCAGCACGCCGAGGCCGCCGAGCTCGCCGATGCGGATCGCGGTCTGCGGGGAGACGACCGAGTCCATGGGGGCGGCCAGGAAGGGGAGCTCGAAGCGGTACGCGTCGATCTGCCAGGCGATCGAGACCTCCTTCGGGTCCCGGGTACGCCGGCTCGGGACGATGGCGATGTCGTCGAACGCGTACGCCCTGCGGCCGCGCTTGCCGCGCCCGATCTCGATCTCAGTCACGTGTGGTGGCCTTTCCTCTGGGTCTGCGCGTCCAGTATCCCCGAACGCCGGAGAGTCGCGTTCCCATGACCGCTGTACGGACGCGGGTGCGGGCACGGCGAAGGGGGCGGGCCCGGTTCTCACCGGATCCGCCCCCTCGGCTCACGCCGTTCAGCCCTTGCGGCTGTAGTTCGGTGCTTCGACCGTCATCTGGATGTCGTGCGGGTGGCTCTCCTTGAGGCCCGCCGAGGTGATCCGGACGAACCGGCCGCGGTCCTGCAGCTCGGGGACCGTGCGGCCGCCGACGTAGAACATCGACTGACGCAGGCCGCCGACGAGCTGGTGCACGACCGCGGAGAGCGGACCGCGGTAGGGGACCTGGCCCTCGATGCCCTCGGGGATGAGCTTGTCGTCGCCGCCCACGCCCTCCTGGAAGTAGCGGTCCTTGGAGAAGGAGCGCTGGTCGCCGCGGGACTGCATCGCGCCGAGCGAGCCCATGCCGCGGTAGGACTTGAACTGCTTGCCGTTGATGAAGAGCAGCTCGCCCGGGGACTCCTCGCAGCCCGCGAGCAGCGAACCGAGCATCACCGTGTCGGCGCCCGCGACCAGCGCCTTGGCGATGTCGCCGGAGTACTGCAGGCCGCCGTCGCCGATGACCGGGACGCCGGCCGCCTTGGCGGCGAGCGATGCCTCGTAGATCGCGGTGACCTGCGGGACGCCGATGCCGGCGACGACGCGGGTGGTGCAGATGGAACCGGGGCCGACACCGACCTTGATGCCGTCGCAGCCGGCGTCGATCAGCGCCTGGGCGCCGTCACGCGTGGCGACGTTGCCGCCGATGACGTCGACGGTGGAGTTCGACTTGATCTTGGCGACCATGTCGCCGACCAGGCGGGAGTGGCCGTGGGCGGTGTCGACGACGATGAAGTCGGCGCCCGCCTCGATCAGGGCCTGGGCGCGCTCGTAGGCGTCGCCGGCGACACCGACGGCCGCACCGACGAGCAGCCGGCCGCCCTTGTCCTTGGCGGCGTTCGGGTACTTCTCGGCCTTGACGAAGTCCTTGACCGTGATGAGGCCCTTGAGGATGCCCGCGTCGTCGACCAGCGGAAGCTTCTCGATCTTGTGGCGGCGCAGCAGCTCCATGGCGTCCACGCCCGAGATGCCGACCTTGCCCGTGACCAGCGGCATCGGGGTCATGACCTCGCGCACCTGGCGGCTGCGGTCCGACTCGAAGGCCATGTCGCGGTTGGTGACGATGCCGAGGAGCTTGCCGGCGGCATCGGTGACCGGGACGCCGGAGATGCGGAACTTCGCGCAGAGCTCGTCGGCCTCGCGCAGCGTCGCGTCCGGGTGCACCGTGATCGGGTCGGTGACCATGCCGGACTCGGAGCGCTTGACCAGGTCGACCTGGTTGGCCTGGTCGGCGATGGAGAGGTTGCGGTGCAGGACACCGACACCGCCCTGACGGGCCATGGCGATGGCCATGCGGGCCTCGGTGACCTTGTCCATGGCGGCGGACAGCAGCGGAACGTTCACGCGGACGTTCCGCGAGATGAGGGAAGAGGTGTCGATCTCGTCCGGCGCCATGTCCGACGCGCCCGGCAGCAGCAGGACGTCGTCGTAGGTCAGTCCGAGCGTGGCGAATTTGTCGGGCACTCCGTCGGCAGTCATGACACCTTCCCAAATGGTCTTGCTCAGCGCGGATGTCCATGCTAACGGGATCCCGACGCGTCTCATTCCACGACCAAGGTCAAGCAGAAGATTCGTCGTTTCCTACGACGGCGATGGACCGCGACGGACCGGCGGGGGACCGATACGGACCGGTGCGGACCGCGAGGGCCCGCACACCCGCCTCTACTGCTCGGCGAGCGCCCGCAGCCGGCTGAGCGCCCGGTGCTGGGCCACGCGCACGGCTCCGGGGGACATTCCGAGCATCTGCCCGGTCTCCTCCGCGGTCAGCCCGACGGCCACCCGCAGGACGAGGAGCTCGCGCTGGTTCTCCGGAAGATTGGCCAGCAGCTTCTTGGCCCAGGCGGCGTCGCTGCTGAGCAGCGCACGCTCCTCCGGGCCCAGTGAGTCGTCGGGCCGTTCCGGCATCTCGTCGGAGGGCACGGCCGTGCTGCCGGGGTGCCGCATGGCGGCCCGCTGCAGGTCGGCGACCTTGTGTGCGGCGATCGCGAAGACGAAGGCCTCGAAGGGCCGCCCGGTGTCCCGGTAGCGCGGCAGCGCCATCAGGACGGCGACGCAGACCTCCTGCGCCAGGTCCTCCACGAAGTGACGAGCATCACCCGGCAGCCGCGAGAGCCGGGTGCGGCAGTAGCGGATCGCGAGGGGGTGCACGAAGGCGAGCAGGTCGTGCGTGGCCTGCTCGTCGCCTTCCACCGCCCTGCGTACGAGCGCGCTGACGCCCCCGGCACTGCCGCCTTTGGCGGCGCCGGTCGGGCCTGTGGCCGCGGGTGACCCCAGGGCCTCGTCGTCGCGCATCAATCCATGGTGCCTTGGCGCCGGACCTTCCGCGGCACCGTGGCCCTTGTTGTGCATCGAAGCGTTATGAGCAGGTGCGCCGGAACCCATCATCTGCGCCCTCCCCTCCCGCTCGGCCGAATAGTCCCCGAGAGACTCCACACCCTCAAGGATGCGGCATCGCGCACGAAGCGAGACGTCCCCCGGATTGTGCCCCGCCAACCCCCGGGTGCGCACCGGGTACGGCGGGGGACAGGGCTACCGCGAAAACATGGGGCGACGAGGGCGGCGCGCCGCCCCGTCCGCAGGTGGCGGACGGGACCGCTCTCGACGATCCGCGGCCTGCGGCGGACCGGGCCGGGCCCGGCCACGACCGGGAGGTCAGCGGACCAGACCCCAGCGGAATCCGAGTGCCACGGCGTGCGCCCGGTCCGAGGCGCCGAGCTTCTTGAACAACCGGCGGGCGTGCGTCTTGACCGTGTCCTCGGAGAGGAAGAGCTCGCGCCCGATCTCCGCATTGGACCGGCCGTGGCTCATGCCCTCCAGGACCTGGATCTCGCGCGCGGTGAGCGTGGGCGCGGCGCCCATCTCGGCCGAGCGGAGCCGGCGCGGGGCCAGTCGCCAGGTCGGGTCGGCGAGGGCCTGGGTGACCGTGGCCCGCAGTTCGGCGCGCGAGGCGTCCTTGTGCAGGTAGCCACGGGCGCCGGCGGCGACCGCGAGGGCCACGCCGTCCAGGTCCTCGGCGACCGTCAGCATGATGATGCGGGCGCCGGGGTCGGCCGAGAGCAGCCGGCGGACCGTCTCCACACCGCCCAGCCCGGGCATCCGTACATCCATCAGAATCAGGTCGGAGCGGTCGGCGCCCCAGCGGCGGAGGACTTCCTCGCCGTTGGCAGCCGTCGTCACACGCTCGACGCCGGGCACGGTGGCAACCGCGCGACGGAGCGCCTCTCGGGCAAGCGGGGAGTCGTCGCAGACGAGGACGGATGTCATGACCGCCCTCCGCAGCTGCTGATGCGCGTCACCTTGAGCCTCCAGGCTGGTACGTATCGTCACCTGTGCGGTCGATGCTCCCGGACACCTGTCCGAGAACTTGTTGGTTCAACCGCCTTCGCACTCTCAACGATGGTCACTCGAAAGAGTTACGGGTCGGACGGACACCTTCAGCACTCTACGTGAGGAAGCGATCACGGTGTTGGAGCCACGAGCCGCTTGTCCTCCATCTGGAGCTATGCCCTATTTGGCGGCTTTCCTTCCGTTTGGCACGTGTCTGAGGCTAGATTCCCAATGAGTCATATTTACATCTACTCCGACAGTAGGTGTGGAGACCCTTGGAGACATGGACCGTATCCGCCTCAGTACCGGCACCAAGAGGACTACCAATGGCAGATTTCTCCCGCCTCCCCGGACCGAACGCCGACCTCTGGGACTGGCAGCTCCTCGCTGCCTGCCGCGGGGTCGACAGCTCCCTCTTCTTCCATCCGGAGGGCGAGCGGGGCGCGGCCAGGAGCGCGCGCGAGGCCTCGGCTAAAGAGGTCTGTATGCGATGCCCGGTTCGTTCGGAATGCGCCGCGCACGCACTCGCCGTCCGAGAGCCCTACGGGGTGTGGGGCGGCCTCACCGAGGACGAGCGCGAGGAACTGATGGGCCGCGCCCGGCATCGCCTGATCCCCGCGTCGAGTGCGATCGGACCGATCGCGCCGAACTGAGAGCCGACGAAACGTCCGAAGGAACGTTTCCTCGAATCATCGGCACGCCCGGGCGTGTCGCCACCAGGCCCGCGTTTCACGCGTTCGGCCCAACCCGGCCGTCCGATCCGTCCGCCCCCGGCCGCCGCCGGGGGCGTACGCGGGTCAGCGCGCGGCCGCCCGCTCCAGCTCCGCCAGGGTCGCGGCCACGGCCGGCACCCGGGCCAGGTCGGGCAGGGTCAGCGCCACGACCTCCCGCTCGACGGCCGGCTCCACCGCCACCGTGCTCACGCCCTTGGCCCGTACGGACTCCACCGCGAGCTCCGGCAGCACCGCCACGCCCAGCCCCGCACCGACCAGGCCGACCACCGCCGGGTAGTCGTCGGTGGCGAAGTCGATGCGCGGGGTGAAGCCCGCTCCCTCGCACACCTCCACCAGATGGCGGCGGCAGCGCGGACAGCCGGCGATCCACGGTTCGTCCGCCAGCTCCGCCATGCCCACGCGCTCCGCGCCGGCCAGCCGGTGCCCCTCCGGGACCAGCCCGACGAGCCGGTCGGTCAGCAGCGGCCGCACCACGAGGTCGTCCCACTCCCCGACGGAATGGGTGGCCCCGCCGTACCGGAAGGCCAGCGCCAGATCGCAGTCGCCCTCGCGCAGCATCTCCACCGAGCGCGGCGGCTCGGCCTCCACCAGCGAGATACGGGTCCCCGGGTGCTCGGAGCGCATCGCCGCGAGCGCGGTCGGCACCAGCGTGGAGCTGCCGCTGGGGAAGGACACGAGCCGGACCCGGCCCGCGCGCAGCCCGGCGATGGCCGCGACCTCCTCCTCGGCCGCGGTCAGCCCGGCCAGGATCCCCGCGGCATGGCGGACCAGGGCCTCGCCCGCCTGGGTCAGCCGCATCTCGCGGCCCGTGCGGATGAGCAGCGGGGTGCCGGCCGACTGCTCCAGCGCTTTCATCTGCTGGGAGACGGCGGGTTGGGTGCAGCCGAGCTCGCGGGCGGCGGCGGAGAAGGACCCGGTCCCGGCGACAGCGCGCAGGACCCGGAGATGACGTGCCTCGATCACCCACCGAGCATAAGCCCTGCTTTTACTGCTGCGCGAATATTCCGGCGGCGCTTTGAGGCTGCTCCGGTCTAGCGTGTCCCCCATGAGCCCCATGCACCTGATTTCCGTGAACCTCGGCCGCGCCACGGCCGTCGACTACTCCGACGCGGAGGGCGGGGTGACGGGCATCGGCAAGCGCCCCGTCCCCGGACCGGTCCGCGTCGTCGCCCCCGGCCCGAAGGCCACCGGTTCGGGCAGCGGCCTGGAGGGCGACGCCGTCTGCGACCGGCGCCACCACGGCGGCGACCACCAGGCCGTCTACGCGTACGCCCGCGAGGACCTGGACCTGTGGGAGCGCACGCTGGGCCGCGAGCTGCCCGGCGGGATCTTCGGCGAGAACTTCACCACCTCCGGCATCGACCTGAACACCGCGCGGCTCGGTGACCGCTGGCGGGTCGGCGCGGACCTCGTCCTCGAAGTGGCCTCGGCCCGCATCCCGTGCCGGACGTTCCAGGGGGCGCTGGGCGAGGCCGGCTGGGTCAAGCGCTTCACCCAGGAGGCCCGGCCGGGTGCGTATCTGCGGGTGATCGAGGAGGGTTCGGTCTCCCCCGGCGACCCGATCGAGATCATCCACCGGCCGGACCACGACGTGACGGTGCAGCTCTGGTTCCGCGCCTTCACCACCGAGCGGGCACTGCTGCCGCGCACCCTGGCGGCGGGCGCGGCGATGGAGCCGGAGGCCCACGAGCGGGTTCGCCTGTACGTGGAGAAGTACGGGGCCGGGGCCGGGGCGAGGTAGCGCCGTCAGCCGGGGAAGCTAGGTTGCGCCTATGACGACTGCGTTGATTACAGGATCCACGGCAGGCATCGGTGCCGCCTTCGCCCGGCGGCTGGCCGCCCAGGGGCACAACCTGGTGCTGGTGGCACGCGACACCAAGCGGCTCGGCGAGCAGGCCACCGAGCTGCACGACCGGCACGGCATCGAGGCCGAGGTACTGGCCGCCGACCTCTCCACCGAGGAGGGCATCGCGGCGGTCGAGCAGCGCCTCGGCGACCGCACGCACCCGGTGGACCTGCTGGTCAACAATGCGGGCTTCGGCAACAAGGGCCGCTACCTCGAGGTCTCCATGGCCGACGAGCTGACCATGCTGAAGGTGCACATCGAGGCGGTCCTGCGACTGACCTCGGCGGCCACCGGGTCGATGCGCTCGCGCAGCCGCGGCGGCGTGATCAACGTGGCCTCGGTCGCCGCCTTCGTGCCCCGCGGCACGTACGGGGCGAGCAAGGCCTGGGTCGTGCAGTTCACCCAGGGCGCGGCGCGGGACCTGGCGGGGTCCGGGGTGCGGCTGATGGCACTGTGCCCCGGCTTCGTGCGTACGGAGTTCCACCAGCGGGCCGGGATGGGCACGGACAACATCCCCGGCTGGATGTGGCTGGACGCCGACAAGCTGGTCTCCGCCGCCCTGGCCGACCTGGCGCGGGGCAAGACGGTGTCGATCCCGGACCCGCGGTACAAGGCGCTGATGGGCGTGGTGAAGCTGACGCCGCGCGGACTGCTGGGCGGGGTGTCCTCGCGCACAGGCCGCAAGTACGGCCCGCAGTAGCGTCCGTGACCCGCCAGTAAGCCGCCGCCGGGGTTCCCCTGAAGCCGCTAAACGGATGAATTCTCCCTAAACTGGATTTGTCCCATCTCCAGCGGGAGGCGACGCGATGACATTCGTACAGGTGATCGATTACGAGACCAGGCGGTTCGACGAGATGAACGCCCTCATCGACCGCTGGGCGGAGCAGAGCAGCGGCAGGCGCACCGCCACGCACACGATGATCGGCCAGGACCGCGAGGCCCGGAACCACTACGTGGACATGGTCGAATTCGCCTCGTACGAGGAGGCGATGAAGAACTCCCATCTCCCCGAGACGGACCGGATGTTCCAGGAGATGGTGGCCCTCTGTGAGGGAATGCCGAAGTTCATGAACCTCGACGTGGTCCGCGACGAGCACCTCAACAAGCAGCTCGCCAACCGGGTGTTCGAGGAAGCGGCCATGGCCGGCAACATGAGCGTCCTCGACGAGTGCTTCGCGACGAACTACATCGACCACGACGCCAGCAAGGAGGAGCCCACCGTCATCGGACGCGACGCCATGCGCTCGGACATGGAGACGTGGCGCGCGGCCTTCGACATGACCTTCGAGCCGACGGCCCAGCTGGCCGAGGGCGACATGGTCACGACGGTGTGGAACTGGCGCGGCACCCACAAGGGGACCTTCATGGGAGTCGCACCGACCGGGAAGACGTACGAGATGTCCGGAAGCACCACCTTCCGGTGCCAGAACGGAGAGATCACCGAGGGCTGGTGGCACTACAACCCGGCAGCCCTGCAACGCCAGATGGGCGGAACGGGTTCCCCCTACGGATCCTGAATCCGGACCACGGGGAAGGCCCCGTCCCGCGACTGCGGAACGGGGCCTTCTCGGCGTGGGCCGTGATCAGTGGCTGTGGCCGTGACCGCCGTGGCCGTGACCGGCGTCGCCCTCGTCGTCCGCCGGCTTCTCGACGACCAGGGTCTCGGTCGTGAGCAGCAGGGAGGCGATGGAAGCGGCGTTCTCCAGCGCGGAACGGGTGACCTTCACCGGGTCGATGACGCCGGCCTTGACCAGGTCGCCGTACTCGCCGGTGGCGGCGTTGAAGCCCTGGCCCTTGTCGAGCTCGGCGACCTTCGAGGTGATGACGTAACCCTCGAGACCGGCGTTCTCGGCGATCCAGCGCAGCGGCTCGACGGCGGCGCGGCGCACGACCGCGACACCGGTGGCCTCGTCGCCCGACAGGCCGAGGTTGCCCTCGAGGACCTTGACGGCGTGGACGAGAGCGGAGCCACCGCCGGAGACGATGCCCTCCTCGACCGCGGCGCGGGTCGCCGAGATGGCGTCCTCGAGACGGTGCTTCTTCTCCTTGAGCTCCACCTCGGTGGCGGCGCCGACCTTGATGACGCAGACGCCGCCGGCGAGCTTCGCCAGGCGCTCCTGCAGCTTCTCGCGGTCCCAGTCCGAGTCGGTGGACTCGATCTCGGCCTTGATCTGGTTGACGCGACCGACGACTTCCTCGTGGCTGCCGCCACCGTCGACGATGGTGTCGTCCTTGGAGATCGTGACGCGGCGGGCGGTGCCCAGTACGTCCAGACCGGCCTGGTCGAGCTTGAGGCCGACCTCCTCGGCGATGACGGTGGCACCGGTGAGGGTGGCCATGTCCTGGAGCATCGCCTTGCGACGGTCGCCGAAGCCGGGGGCCTTGACGGCGACCGCGTTGAAGGTGCCGCGGATCTTGTTGACGACGAGGGTGGAGAGCGCCTCGCCCTCGACGTCCTCGGCGATGATCAGCAGCGGCTTGGAGGCGCCGGCCTGGATGACCTTCTCCAGCAGCGGCAGCAGGTCCTGGATCGAGGAGATCTTGCCCTGGTTGATCAGGATGTACGGGTCGTCGAGGACGGCCTCCATACGCTCCTGGTCGGAGACCATGTACGGGGAGAGGTAGCCCTTGTCGAAGGCCATGCCCTCGGTGAACTCCAGCTCCAGGCCGAAGGTGTTGGACTCCTCGACGGTGATGACACCGTCCTTGCCGACCTTGTCCATCGCCTCGGCGATGAGCTCGCCGACCTGCTGGTCCTGCGCGGAGAGCGCGGCCACGGCGGCGATGTCGGACTTGTCCTCGATCGGGCGGGCGGTCGCGAGGAGCTCCTCGGACACGGCCTTGACCGCGGCGTCGATGCCCTTCTTCAGGGCGGCCGGGGAAGCACCCGCGGCGACGTTGCGCAGACCCTCGCGGACGAGCGCCTGGGCCAGCACGGTGGCGGTGGTGGTGCCGTCACCCGCGATGTCGTTGGTCTTGGTCGCCACCTCCTTCACGAGCTGCGCGCCCAGGTTCTCGTACGGGTCGTCCAGCTCGACCTCGCGAGCGATGGTGACACCGTCGTTGGTGATGGTGGGGGCGCCGAACTTCTTGTCGATGACGACGTTGCGGCCCTTGGGGCCGATCGTCACCTTGACCGTGTCGGCAAGCTTGTTGACGCCGCGCTCGAGGGCGCGACGGGCGTCCTCGTCGAACTTCAGGATCTTCGCCATGGGAGCGGTTCAGCCCTCTCGAAAACTCGGGTTTAACGAGCTGCGCCCCTCGCCGCCCGGCAATCAGCGGGGTGACCAGGGGCGCAACTCAAAGCAGTACTGATGAAGAGAATTACTTCTCGACGATCGCGAGCACGTCGCGGGCCGAGAGGACGAGGTACTCCTCGCCGCTGTACTTCACTTCGGTGCCGCCGTACTTGCTGTAGAGCACGATGTCGCCGACGGTGACGTCCAGCGGGAGACGCTGGCCGTCCTCGAAGCGACCCGGGCCCACCGCGAGGACGACGCCCTCCTGGGGCTTCTCCTTCGCGGTGTCCGGGATGACCAGGCCGGAGGCCGTGGTCTGCTCGGCGTCGAGCGGCTGGACCACAATGCGGTCCTCAAGCGGCTTGATGGCAACCTTGGAGCTGGCGGTCGTCACGATCCGACCTCCCCCTTCGGAGATCCGGGGTTAACTGTCTGAGGTGGCGACCAGGTCGATCCGTCGTCGCGGGTGCCGGATCTGCCTGTCGCTGTGTTGGCACTCACCAGGGGTGAGTGCCAGGTGCGAGACTATTCCGGCGATTAGCACTCGGTCAAGCGGAGTGCCAATTCCCGACGGTCGGGCGTTGCGCGGAGGCCGGTCCGGATCACGGAAAAGCCGGACGCACGCACGTTCGGCATCACTACTGTCCCAGGCATGACCAGGACAAACTCCGGCGTGCGGTGGCACCACGCCATCCCGATCGCCCTCGGCCTCGCCGCCGGGATCTTCATGTGCCACGCGGCCGTGCCGCGGCTGATCACCCAGTTGACGGGGGTGGAGGGCACCTTCCGCGCGGAGCGCTGCACTTGGGGGGAGCCCGATTCCGACGGGGACCGGACGATGAAGTGCGAGGGGCGCTACAGCGCCGCCGACGGATCGTTCACCATCCCCGGGATCGAGATCGACGGCGTCTTCGACGACCGGCCGAAGGCGCCGGTGCCCGCGCGTGTCGGCGGGCCGTCGGCCGACCATGCCGTGCAGACGGACCTCCTGACCTCGCTCGCGCCCATCGGCGTGGGGTTGACGGCCTTCGCGTTCCCGGCCTGGGCCCTGACCGCGGCCACCCGCGACGTCCTGACCCGCCGCCGCCACCGCCGGTCCGGCCCCGCAGAGGTCGAGCCGCCGGTCGTGGTGTGACCACGGCGGTGTGCGGGTTCCCCTGCGGGGTGCTTGGCGGTGTGCGGGGGTGGGGCGGTGCCCCGCACGAGGGTCTCCTCGGCTCGCGCCTGCGGCCGTGGTCCGGTTGTGCGGCCTGGGTTGCGCGCTCGTCCTGCGGGGACCCTCCTGCGTGTCCCCGCCCCACGCCGGGGCTTCGGCAGCCCGGGCGGAGGGGAGTGGGGACG
>NZ_JBSGXU010000234.1:0-11594 GCF_053610205.1 Streptomyces sp. NPDC054932
GCACCCCGCGCCCAGTGCGCGGGGTGCCGTTGCGCGTGTCGCCGCGTGTCGCTTCGTGCCGTCACGTGTGGCCGGGTGGCGTCACGCGAGCAGGTTCACCGCCCCGGTGAACACGCGCGGGAGCCGGGCGGCCAGCGGGACGATCCGTGGTGCGAGCCGCGGCCGGTGACGGGCCCACAGCAGGGACGCGGTGAGGGCGCGGTAGCTGCGCGTCAGGTCGCGCCAGGCCTGCTCGTAGGCATGCGGACGCCCCGCCCGCACGCACCGCACCAGCTCGCCCGCCGCGGTCACGGCCAGGGTGAGCCCCTCGCCGGTCAGCGCGTCCACGTACCCGGCCGCGTCCCCGACGAACAGCACGCGCCCCGCCACCCGTACGCGAGCCCCCTGGCGCAGCGGCCCGGCCCCGCGCACCGCCGTTCCCGTTCCCGCTGCCGCGGCCAGGCGCTCCGACAGCACCGGGAAGCGGGCGAGCTGTACGTCGAACGGGGCCTGGTCGGAGGTCAGGACGGCCACGCCGATCCGATCGGGCGCCAGCGGAGTGACGTAGGCCTCGCACCGCGGCGACCAGTGCACCTCGACGAGGTCGCTCCAGGGCGGGACGGTGTAGTGACGGCGCAGCCCGTAGCGAGCCGGGCGGCGGGGTGCCTGAGGCGCCGACAGGCCGAGCCCGCGCCGGACGGGGGAGTGCAGGCCGTCCGCCGCGACGAGGTAACGGGCGGTGAGCCCGGCCGCTTCGACGCGGTGCACGTCCTGGCGCACCTGGTCCACGCGCCCGGGGAGCACCCGTACGCCGAGCTGAACGGCGCGCTCGGCCAGCGCGGCCTGCAGTTGCGTACGCCGCGCGCCGAGGCCGGGGCCGGACCGGAAGAGCCCCTGCGCGCTGCGGCCGCTCTCGCCGTCGACGTAGCGGATGCCGTGGAACGGCTGCCCGGTCACGGGGACGCCCAGCTCCCGGAGGCGGCGTACGCCCCCGGGCATCAGGCCCTCCCCGCAGGCCTTGTCGATGGGGGTGGGTCGAGGCTCCACGACGACGACCTCGAGGCCGGCGAGTGCGCCGTGGATGGCGGTGGCCAGTCCGGCCGGACCGCCGCCCGCGATCAGCAGGTCGATCACGAGGCGGCGCCGGTCGAGTGGACGGAGGCGGGTGCCCGCAGGCGGCCGCCGTCGGTGAGGGCGGTGTCCTCGCAGCCGATCCGTACGCGCAGCAGCACCAGATTGAGCACGGTGAAGCCGATCGAGGTCAGCCACGCGGTGTGCACCAGCGGCAGTGCGACGCCCTCGGCGACCACGGCCACGTAGTTGGGGTGGCGCAGCAGCCGGTACGGTCCGGACTCCACCAGCGGCAGCCCGGGAACGACGAGCACCCGGGTGTTCCAGCGCTTCCCGAGGGTGGCGATGCACCACCAGCGGAGGCCCTGGGCGCCCACGGCGACGGCGAGGGCCGACCAGCCGAGCAGGGGGACGAACGGCCGCCCGGCCGCCCAGGGTTCCACCGCACAGCCCACCAGGAGTGCGGTGTGCAGGGCGACCATGGCCGGGTAGTGACCGCGGCCGTACTCGCGGCCGCCGCGGGCCAGGCTCCATGCGGTGTGGCGGCGGGCCGTGATCAGCTCGCCGAGCCGTTCGGCGCAGACCAGGCCGATGAGCAGCAGGTACAGGGTCAGGGAGGTGGTGGCGGTGAAGGAGGTGAGGGCGGGCAGGGCGATCGGGTTCATCGAGATCATCGGGGTCACCAGCGCAGGAGGACGAGTTCGGAGGCGAAGCCCGGACCGAAGGCGAGCATCAGCCCGACCGATCCGGGCGGGGGCGGTCCCGCGGTCTGGACGCCGTCCAGGATGTGCAGGACCGATGCGGAGGAGAGGTTTCCCACGGCTGCCAGCGAACGCCGGCTCGCGGCGAAGGCCGATTCCGGCAGCGCCAGCGCGTCGGAGAGCGTGTCGAGGATCTTCGGGCCGCCGGGATGACAGATCCATGCGTCGACGTCCGCGGGCTTGAGGTCGTGCGCGGCGAGGAAGGACTCGACCTCCTCGGCCACGTGCAGCCCGACCAGGTCGGGGAGTTCACGGCCGAGCACCATGCGCATCCCCCAGTGGCCGATGTCCCAGCCCAGGAGGTGCTCGGTGCCCGGGTACAGGCGGCTGCGCGCGGCCACCACCTCGGGTCCGGCGCCGGTGCCGTGCAGCGGGTGGTCGCGGCCCACCGCCACCAGGGCGCCCGCCCCGTCGCCGAACAGTGCACCGGCCACCAGGTTCGCCATCGAGGCGTCCGTGGACTGGAGGGTGAGCGAGCAGAGCTCGGTGGACAGCAGGAGGGCCGCGTGGCCGGAGTGGCCCGTCAGATGGTCGTGGACGTGGCCCACTCCGGCGGCGCCGGCTGCGCAGCCGAGGCCGAAGAGCGGCAGGCGCCGCACGTCGGGACGCAGGCCCGCGCGGGTGGCGAGACGGGCCTCCAGCGAGGGTGTGGCCAGCCCGGTCACCGTGGTGGACATGACCAGATCGACCTCCCGGGCCGTCAGGCCGGAGTCGGCGAGGGCGAGTCCGAGGGCTCGGGCGCCGAGCTCCAGGGCCGTCTCGATGAAGAGCGCGTTGGTCGCGCCGAAGTCGTTCGCCGGGCCGTACCGCTCCAGCGGCAGCGCGAGATGCCGGCTGTCCACGCGCACCGAGCCGTGGACGCGGCGCAGCAGGGCGGTGTCGGAGCCCGGGGGCAGGAAGCGGGCGAGCGCCTCCGTGATCTCGGACTGGGGGTGGCGATGGGGCGGGAACACGCTGCGCACTGCCAGAACACGTGTCATTCGGTCACCATAGAAAACAACTGACACATCGTAATGAATCAGGTGAACCGGGCGCGGCGCCGCATAGCGTGTCGCCGTGCCCGCGCGAAGCGATCAGAACACTCAGCCCACGCACACCACTCAGCCCACGCACACCACTCAGCCGACTGGGACCACGCAGACCACGCAGACCACGCAGAGCGTCGAGAACAGCCTCGGCGCAGCGTCCCGATCCACTGTCACGCGCGGCCTGTCGGCCGCCTGCCACCCGCTGCCCGCGGCGGCCGTGACCCTCTTCGCCGCCGCCCTGGCGGCCGCCGCGGGGCACGGCCCCGTCCGGGCGGCCCTCACCGTGGCCGCGGTGGCGGCCGGACAACTGTCGGTGGGCTGGTGCAACGACCGGACCGACCTGCGACGCGACCTGGCCACGGGCCGACGCGACAAACCGCTGGTCGCCGGCACGGTGTCGGCCGCCGCCGTCACGAGGGCGGCGGCCCTGGCACTGCTGCTCTGCATCCCGCTCTCACTGGCCTGCGGGCTGCTCGCAGGCACCGCGCACCTCGTCGGCGTCGCGGCCGCCTGGGCCTACAACCTCCGGCTCAAGAGCACGGCCGCCTCCTGGATCCCGTACGCCCTGGCCTTCGGCCTGCTCCCCGCCTTCGTCACCCTCGGGCTGCCCGGCGCCCCCTGGCCGCCCCCGTGGCTCACGGCCGCCGCGGCCCTCCTCGGCGCGGGCGCGCACTTCGCCAACGTGCTGCCCGACATCGAGGACGACCTGGCCACCGGAGTCACGGGGCTGCCGCAGCGGCTCGGCGTACGGGCCTCGGCCGCACTGGCCGGACTCCTCGTCCTCGGCTCCACCGCCACCCTGGTCGTGGGGCCACCGGGGCGGGTGACGGCGTACGGCTGGACGCTGCTGGCCGTGACCACGGCGGCGCTGCTCCTCGTGGCCCGGTGGCCCGCCGGCAGGCTCCCGTTCCTGGCGACGATGGCGGTGGCCGGAGCCGACGTGATCCTGCTCGTCGCCGAACTCCGCTCCTGAGCCGCCCCCGGCTCACTCCGCGCGCAGGGCCTGCGCCGTACGGGTGCGAGTCGCCCAGAACGCCGGCGCCAGGGCTCCGGCCACGGCGATCGGCACACCGGCCGGCGCCATCAGGACGGGCGGCAGCGCACCGTGGACGTTGACGAACGTCTGCGGGATCGCGAAACCGGCCGCCCGGCCCATCGCCGGCATCACCGCGTGGTGCAGGGCGACCCCCAGCGGCGCCCCGACCGCCCCCGCGACCAGGCCGATGGCGGCCACGCCCGTCAGGACCTGGACGACGGTCTGCCGGGGCGTCATCCCGAGGGCCTTGAGGACGCCCTGGTCGCGGACCCGGTCGCGGGTGTCCAGGACGACCGTGTTGAGGACGCCGAGCCCGGCCACGGCGACGAGCATCAGGGTGAGCGTCGCGATCAGCCCCTGCATCGCGGCGAGGACGTTCGACGACGGGCTCTCGGTGGCCGTGGCCTGCGCGCCCAGCGGCTCCAGGACCCCGTTCAGCTCGGCGAGGTCCCGGTCCCGGTACCGGTCCGTACCCGCCGTCAGCTCGACCCCGAACACGGCCGGCAGGCAGGGGGACTCCAGTGTGGCGACGGACTCCTGCGCGTGCGCAGGGCCATCCCCTCGTCACAGGTCGAAGACCTCGCCGACGATCGTCAGCCGGGCCGAGCGCCCCTGTTCGGAGACCACGACGCCGTCCCCGACGGCGCGTCCGGTGGCCCGCAGGAACCGTCCGGCGACGACGGGCTCGCCGGGCGCGGCGAACCAGCGGCCCGAGATCATCGTCGCGGCGGCGCCCGCGCCCGTCCCCTCGTACGCCACGAGCGGCGCACCCCCGGTCAGCCCGGCCACGTCCACCTCGGTACCGGCTGCCCGGTGGAACGAACCGGTCCAGGAGTGCTCCTCGAGCACCCGCGCCACAGCGGCCGGATCGGCCGGGCGCGCGGCGAAGGAGGCCCCGGGTCCGCCCTCCGGCGGAAACACGGTCCGCACCGTGACGGCGCCGGAGCGGTCCGGGTCCCCGCCCGTCTGTACGGCCGCCAGCGTGCTGCCGAGGCTCACGGCGACGCGCTGGGCCCGGGCGATCGACTCGATCATCGCGCTCGCGCTGGCCGTCGCCACGGTCCTGGGCGACCAGGACCGCTCGTATGTCGACATCCACGCCGATCCGGGGCCCGGCGCCCCGGGATTCCCGTCGGCCGTGCCCCCGCCGCCCGTGGGCCTGGCCGACGGGGAGGCCCTCAGGCCGTCCGGTCGGCCTCCCGGGTGCGGGTCCAGGCGAGGAGCCGGTCCGCCGGCCAGGTGTTGATGACGCGCCCGGCCGGTACCTCGCACTCCACGGCCCTCTCGCAGCCGACGATCTGCCAGTCCAGCTGGCCGGGGGCGTGGGCGTCGGTGTCGATCGCGAAGAAGGTGCCGGCCGCCACGGCGAGGCGCAGCAGCCGCCGGGGCGGGTCCAGCCGTTCGGGCCGGCTGTTGATCTCCACGGCGGTACCGCTCTCCGCGCAGGCCCCGAAGACCGCCTCGGCGTCGAACTGCGACTCCGGCCGGGTCCGGCCGGTGACCAGCCGCCCCGTGCAGTGGCCCAGGACGTCCATCAGGGGATTGCGCACGGCCGCCAGCAGCCTCCGGGTCATCGCGGGCGGGTCCATCCGCAGCCTCGAGTGCACCGAGGCGACGACCAGGTCGAGCCGGTCCAGCAGCTCGGGCTCCTGGTCCAGGGACCCGTCGTCGAGGATGTCGCACTCGATCCCGGTGAGCAGCCGGAAGGGCGCCCAGGTCTCGTTGAGCGCGGCCACCACTTCCAGCTGCTCGAGCAGCCGCTCCGGGGAGAGCCCCCGGGCGACGGTCAGCCGTGGCGAGTGGTCGGTCAGTACGGCCCAGTCGTGGCCGAGCGCGGCCGCCGCCCGGCCCATCGCCTCGATCGGGCTGCCGCCGTCGGACCAGTCCGAGTGCACGTGGCAGTCCCCGCACAGCGCCGCCCGCAGGGCGAGGGCGGCAGGAGTGGCCGGAGGCCCCTCGGGGAGTGCGGCGACCTCGTCCTCCAGTGCCTGCAGATAGGCCGGCACGGCCCCGTCCAGTGCTTCCCGCACGACCTGGGCCGTCTTGGGGCCGATGCCCTTCACCGCCTCCAGGGAGCCGGCCGCGACCCGCTCGGCCACCTCGCGCTCGCCCATCCGCGTCACCACGGCCGCCGCGGACCGGAAGGCCCGCACCCGGTAGGTGGGGGCCTGCGCACGCTCCAGCAGGAAGGCGATCCGGTCCAGCGCCGCAACCGGGTCCATCGCGCACCTCCTGCCTCCCGGACCCAGTGTCCGGTGCCGGAGGCGGCTACGCCTCTTCGGCCTCCAGGGGCACGGCGGCGTCGAGGGCGGCGGTGAGGCGGTTCAGGCGGTCCTGGAGGTCGAGGACCTCGGCGAGCTCGAAGCCGGTCGCGGCGGCGATCCGGCGCGGCACCTCCACCACGCGCACGCGCAGGGCTGCGCCCTCCTCGGTCAGGTGGGCGTGCACGGACCGCTCGTCCTCGGTGCTGCGCTCGCGGCGGACCAGTCCGGCCGCCTCCAGCCGCTTGAGCAGCGGGGACAGCGTGCCGGAATCCAGCCGCAGGTGGTGCCCGATCTCCTTGACCGGCAGCTCACCGTGCTCCCAGAGGACCAGCATCACCAGGTACTGGGGGTAGGTGAGCCCCAGGTCCTTGAGGACGACGCGGTAGAGACCTCCGAAGGCCCGGCTCGCGGCGTTGAGCGCGAAGCAGATCTGGCCGTCGAGGCGCAGGAAGTCCTGGTCGGAATGGGTCGCGGTGGGCTGCTCGGTCATGACGCCCAGTGTACCCGGGGCGGACTTGTGGGGCATTGAATTGTGCACAACTGAATTGTGTGCTCTAGTAGTGGAGCGCGGCCGACCACCGGCCGCCACCACGGTTCATTTCTGCGAGAGGACCTCTCATGGACGCGCTCTACACCGCTGTCGCCACCGCCAACGGCCGCGAGGGCCGCGCCGTCAGCTCCGACGGTCAGATCGACCTCGCCCTCGCCATGCCCCCGGCGCTCGGCGGCAACGGGCAGGGCACCAACCCCGAGCAGCTCTTCGCGGCCGGCTACGCGGCCTGCTTCGCCAGCGCGCTCGGTCTGGTCGGCCGCCAGGCCAAGGTCGACACCAGCGAGGCCTCGGTCACCGCGGAGGTCTCCATCATCAAGGAGGGCGCCGGCTTCGGCCTCGCCGTCGTCCTGCGCGTCGAGCTCCCCGAATCCCTCGCCGGCGAGACGGGCGCCCTGCTGGTCAAGAAGGCGCACGAGGTCTGCCCCTACTCCAACGCCACCCGCGGCAACATCGCCGTGGACCTCGTGATCGAGTAAAGATGCCGGACGCCCGGCGGGCGGCCACCATGGAGGAACATCCACTCCTACGGGGGCCGCACGCCAGGAGGCGCCGGTGGCGCACACCTTCGCAACGGACGTACTGGTCGCAGGCGCCGGCCCGGTCGGACTGACCGCCGCCGCCGAGCTGCGCCGACGGGGCGTCCCGTGCCGGATCGTCGACCGGCTGCCCGCCCGGCTGCCGTTCGCGAAGGCCGTGGGTATCCAGCCGCGCACCCTGGAGGTCTGGGACCGCATGGGGATGGTCCGCGCCGCACTGGACGCGGCCGTCCCGATGCGGGGGCAGTTCCTCTACGTCAACGGCGCCGAGCAGCCCCGCATCGACTTCTCCGTGCCGCCCGAAGTGCCCTACGGATTCGCGGCGCTGCCCCAGTACGAGACCGAGCGCATCCTCGACGAGTTCCTGGGCCGCTTCGGAACGGCCGTCGAACGCGGCACCGAGCTGGTGTCGTTCGGCCAGGACGCCGACGGGGTGACCTGCCGGCTCCGCACCCCGTCCGGGGCGGAGGAAGAGCTGCGCACCCGGTACCTGGTGGGCTGCGACGGCGCGCACAGCATCGTCCGCAAGGGGCTCGGCCTCAGCTACGAGGGCGGCGCCTTCCCCGAGGAGTACATGCTCGCCGACGTGTGCGTCGACTGGGACCTGCCGCCCGAGTACGCGGTGCGCTCCATGCACGTGAACGGCGAAGGGGCCGTCGACGACATCCTCGTCTGCATCCCGCTGCCGGGCCGCGGCCGGTACCGCATCTCGATGATGGTGCCGCCCGAGCTGTCCACCGCACGGTCGGACGACTCGGCCTCCGACGGGGTCACCCACGGCCTGCAGAGCGGCCGGGGCCCCGAACTGGCCGACGTCCAGACCGTCCTGGACCGGCTCTCACCCAAGCCGACCACCGCCTCCGACATCCGCTGGACCTCGGTCTTCCGCATCAGCCACCGGATCGTGGACCGCTACGGCGACGGCCGGGTCTTCGTCGCCGGGGACGCGGCCCACATCCACCCGCCGACCGGAGCCCAGGGCATGAACACCGGGATCCAGGACGCTTGGAATCTGGCCTGGAAGCTCGCCCTCGCGATCGACGGCGGCGCGGCCCACCCCGGTCTCCTCGCCAGCTACGACGCCGAGCGGCGGCCGGTCGGCGAGGAAGTCGTCGGCCGCACCGTGCGCCACGCCGTCGAGGGGATGGAATCCGACCCGGACGACCCGGCAACCGTGATCATGCGCGAGGCCCAGCTGCTCGTCGGGTACCGGGGAAGCCCGGTCGTGGACCCGGCCGGCGAGGGTCGCGGCCCCCGTCCGGGCGACCGGGCACCCGACTGCGAGGGCCTCACCGGGTCCATCGCCGCCTACCCGATGCGCCTGTACGACGTCCTGCGCGAGCGCGAACACGTCCTGCTGCTGTACGGGAACGGGAACGGGCCCGGCTCCGTTGCCGGAGCGGGCCTCGACGAACTCGTCCGGACGGCACGGGAGTCCTCCGGCGGCCGGCTGGAGGTCTGCGTCCTGCTCCCGGCCGATGCCGGGCCCGGGGCCGAGGACGGCGCCGAGGCCCACGGGACACGGCTGCCGGTGTACCGCGACAGCCGGGGCGAGTTCGCCCGCCTCTACCGGGCCGAGGAGCCGACGGCCTTCGTGATCCGCCCGGACGGATACCTCGGCGCCCGGCTCTCCCCGCCCGCCCCGCAACCGCTGGCCGCCCACCTCGCGGCCGTCTTCGCCCCGCCCGCCCCGGCGGGCGGCCGGGGCTGAACCGTCAGCCCCGGGCGGCCTCCCGGCGCTGCCGCTTCCCCAGTGGGGCCAGCGACATGTCCTGGGCCTGCGACCTGAGCTGCTTGAAGCCGTACCCGCGCTCGGCCAGCCAGCTCTCCGCCGCCAGTTCCGCACGGGCCGTCGCGTCGAGGATGTCCTCCTCGGCCTCCCCCGTGTCCAGGAAGCGGAAGGTGAAGAAGGGGCGGGCCGCGAGGTCGTACGTGAGGTGCCCCTGGGCGGTGAACTCCGCGCGCAGCATGTCGTGCTCGGGCGCGGCGGCGAGCAGCTCGGCCCGCTGGGCGCCGGTCAGAGCGTCGAACGAGCCGCGGACAGTGATCCGGAAGGTACGAGTGGTACTCATCCCCGGAGCCTAGAACGGGCGCTCCGTCCCGTGCACCCGGATATCGCCCGGTCCGCCCCGGGCCGGTCCCCGGCCGCGCGGCCCACCCGAGAAGGCCGCCGGACACCACGCGTACACCGTGCACGCACCGTGCGCACCCCCACGGACACCCCGAAAGCCCTGGCCCACAGCCCGTTTTGGATTGCCGGACGATCCTCAATACGATCCGGCGATGATCACAAGAAAACGGCTGGCGGCCCGGGCGTGCGGCCTGCTCGCCGCCCTGGCCGTCGGGCTCTTCCCGGCGAGCGCCACCGCCGCCGACGGACCGACGGCGAAGGAACCCCCCAAGGTCGACCTCGTCCTCGACGTCAGCGGCTCCATGCGGGCCAACGACATCGACGGACAGTCCCGGATGGCCGCGGCCAAGCAGGCCTTCAACGAGGTCATCGACGCGGTCCCCGCCGAGGTGCGCCTCGGCATACGGACCCTGGGGGCCGACTACCCGGGCGACGACCGGGCGACCGGCTGCAAGGACACCAAGCAGCTCTACCCCGTCGGCCCGCTCGACCGGACCGAGGCGAAGACCGCCGTCGCGACCCTCGCCCCCACCGGCTGGACGCCCATCGGACCGGCCCTGCTCGGCGCCGCCCAGGACCTCGAGGGCGGCAACGCCACCAAGCGGATCGTGCTCATCACGGACGGCGAGGACACCTGCGCCCCGCTCGACCCGTGCGAAGTCGCGCGCGACATCGCCGCCAAGGGCATCCACCTGGTCATCGACACCCTCGGCCTGGTCCCGGACGCCAAGACCCGGGCCCAGCTCACCTGCATCGCCGAGGCGACCGGCGGCACCTACACCTCGGTGCAGCACAAGGCGGAACTCTCCAGCAGAGTCCGCCAACTCGTGGACCGGGCCGCCGACCCCGTCGTCAACCCGGTCGCCACCGAGGGCGCCAAGCAGTGCGAGGGCGCCCCGCAGCTGAAAGCCGGCCTCTACAGCGACCGCGAGACCTTCGGCGAACACCGCTGGTACCGGGTCGACGTACTCCCCGGCCAGGAACTGCGCGCCTCGGTCAGCATCGGCGCCGACCGCGCCGTCAACAACGACTACGGCGTCCTGCTGCGCGCCACCACCGTCCACGGGCGGGAGATCGTCCGCGGCTCGGAGGCGGGTGACGGGCGGACCGACGTCCTCTCCACCGGCCTGCGCTACCCGAAGGCCGAGACCGACGACGCGGACTCGGACGCCAAGCCCGCGCCGGAGACCGTCTGCCTCCAGGTCAGCAACTCCTTCTCCGCTCCCGCCTCCGTCAAGACGACCCCCGGCATGCCCGTCGAGCTGACCATCGACCTGGTCGACGGACCCGACGAAGCCTCCGACGTGGCCGCCTTCGGCCTCGGGCGGGGCTGGTGGCTGCTGGCCGTGCTGGTACTCGCCGGGCTGCTCGCCGGTCTGGTGTGGGGATGGATCTCCCGCTGGCGCATCTCCGTCTGGAGGACCAACTGATGCGTAGAGTTGGCACATTGACCGCGTCCCTGCTGGCCGCTGCCGCCGCCCTCACGGTGGCGGGCACGGCCGTGGGCTCGGCCGTCGCGGACACGCCCTCCCCGAGCGCCACCGCCACCGCGAGCCCGGACGGTGCCAAGGCCGCCGAGTCCGCTCCGACCGAGGCGGGCACCAGCTTCCGTACCGCCGCTGCCTTCCGCCCGGGCCAGAAGGCCACGGCCGGGGCCTCCAGCGGCGACTACCTCTACTGGGTGCTGCCGATCGACGCGCAGCAGCGCGCCACGGTGAAGGCCGCCGTCACCCTGCCCGAGTCGAAGGCCCGCCACGGTGCCTCGACCTGGCAGCTCGACGTGTACGACGGGCTGCGCCGCCGGCAGGCGTGCACCTACGGCACGCAGAGCGCGGCCGCCGCCAGGGAAGCCGCCACGGTCGAACTGTCCTGCACCCTGCGCACCGTACGAGCCGGCGCCGACCAGTGGGCCAACGACCCGCTGCCGGGCAGCTACTACGTACGCCTGACGGTCGTCGACCTGCCGGAAGAGGACCTGGGCCTGCCGGTGCGCGCGGCCGTCGAGGCAGAGGTGAAGGAGACCGGCGGCATCCAGGCCGTCGACGGCTCCCTCTCCACCCCGCTGGTCGCCGGCACCGTGACGGCCACCCTGCGCGAGCCGGAGGACGGTTGGTCCGGCGGCTGGTGGTCGGACCGCTGGCTCTGGACCGCGGCCGGCGGAGTGCTCGGGGCCCTCGCGGGCATCTTCGGGTACTCCCTGACGCGCGGCTCCGGCCGCCCGTCCCGGGCCTGAAC
>NZ_JBSGXU010000235.1:0-11575 GCF_053610205.1 Streptomyces sp. NPDC054932
CCCGGGACGGCGCCGGCGCCGGCGCCGCGGCGGGCGGGGCCCGCCCCGGGGTCCGGGTGGGCGTCGACGCCGGGTGACGGACGGGCTCAGGGCATCCGGTCCACGTTCCACATCGGCAGACCCCGGAAGAACTCCACGGCCTCCGCGCGCCAGTACGGCTCCCAGGACGCGGCCTCGGCGGCGGCCGCCTCCGCGTGCCGCCGGATCTCCGCCCTGAGCCGCCGGTCCACCCCGGCGGTACGGGCGATCTCCCTGATCCGGCCGAGGGTGGCGTCCGGGCAGCCCGGGTCGCCGAGCGCGGCCTCGACCAGGGCCGTCTCGGCCCCGGTCGTGGCGGCCAGGACCGCGCGGACGGCGTAAGTGCGGCGGCCGGAGCGGATGTCGGCCCCGGTGGACTTGGCCTCGGCCGCCGTGTCGTCGCCGGACGGGCCGAAGAGGTCGAGGAAGTCGTCGCGCATCTGCTCGGAGATGCCCACCAGCCTGGCGTACCGGTGCAGTCGGGCGCGGTGCGGCTCCGGATCCTCGCCCGCGGCCAGCAGGCCCATCGTCAGCGGCGCGAGGATCGAGTACCGCGCGCTCTTGAAGTCGGTGACGGTGTGCAGGAATTCCTCGTCGGGCAGTGCGTGGGAGTCCCGCTCCAGGTCGGCGATCTGCCCGGCCACGGTCTCCGCCGCGGTGCGCGTGTGCACGCCGAGCAGTGCCTGGCGCAGCTCGGCGGGCGCCTCGGCCTCCAGCAGGACCTGGGTGGACAGGAACGCGGCGAGGTCCCCGGCGAGCACCGCGAGCCCGAGGGCGGTGGCGCCCTGGCCGGGGAACTCCCGGCGGTAGGCGTAGTACGTCGAGGGTCCGCCGCGGCGCACGGGCGCGTCGTCGATGATGTCGTCGTGGACGAGCCCGTGCGTCTGGAGCAGTTCGATGCTCAGCGCGGCCTCCGCGAGCCCCGGTATCTCGTCGGTCGTGACCAGCCGGGCCGCCTCGTACAGCAGGACGACCCGCAGCCGCTTGCCGCCGCGCATCGAGAACTCCCGCAGGAGCTCCAGGCACCGGGGGACGTACCGGCTCGGCACCGGGACGTCGAACCGCTCGGCGAGACCGTCGAAGTACTGCTCGAACCGGGTGTCGAAGCGGGCCCGGTGCCCGGCGACGCGTTCGAGGGTGGCGGCAGTGACGTTGACGTGCATGAAGATCAGTATCGGCGACCGGCCCGGCAGCTGCGGATGATCTTGATCGGGTGCGCGGACGATATCCTGGGCGGCCGCGCCGTCGGCAGCGGCGCCACCGGTGACGAGCGACGGGGGAGGGGCGCTGTCCGTGTCCGGAAGCAGACGACTCGTGGGGCGCGCTCGCGAGACCGCGCTGCTGGGCCGCGCCCTCGACGACGCGCGGGCCGGGGCGGGCGGGTCGGCGATCCTGCTGCGCGGAGAGCCGGGCATCGGCAAGACCGCCCTGCTCGACCGGACGGAGACGCGGGCACGCGAAGCCGGATTCGCCGTGCTGCGCGCGGTGGGCGCCGAGGCGGAGGCCGAGCTCGCCTTCGGGGCACTGCACCAGGCCCTCTGGCCACTGCTCGAACGCTCCGAAGCGCTTGCGCCCCGCCAGCGGGAGGCCCTGCAATGCGCTCTGGGGCTACGGGAAGGACTGCCCCCGGGCGGCTTCATGGTAGGAGCGTCCGCACTGGCGCTCCTCGCGGAAGCGGCGCGAAGACAGCCCCTCCTGCTGCTCGTGGACGACCTGCAGTGGGTGGACTCCTCCAGCACCGGCGTGTTCGCCTTCCTGCACCGCAGGATCGCCGAACTGCCGCTCGTGATCGTCAGTGCCAGCCGGCCCGACGCAGCCGCGGCCGACGGATGGCCCGCCCCTCCCGTGGACGTGGGTTCCCTGCCCCGCGCGGACGCCGACGCGCTGCTGCGGCAGCGGCACCCCCGGCTCTCGACGGCGATCGCCGACCGGGTCCTCGAGGAGGCGGGCGGCAATCCGCTGGCGCTCGTCGAACTGCCCCTGCAACTGCACACGGACCACGTCACGGGCATCGTTCCGCTGCCGGAGCGGCTTCCCCTCGGGCAGCGCCTCGAACGCCTCTTCGCGGACCGCCTCACCTCCCTGTCCGAGCCGGCCGCCCAGGTCCTGCTGCTGATCGCCCTCGGCGGCGGCGCAGCCGCCCGGAACGCCGGTACGTGGCTGCGCACCGTCGCGGGGGAGAGCGCCGAGGAGGTCCTCGACGGCATCGAGGCCAGCGGCCTGGCGCGGCTGGACGCGGCGGGCCGACTGGCCTTCCGCCACCCGCTGGTGCGCAGCGCCGTGGTCTCGACGGCCCCGGGCCCCGCACAGCGGGTGGCCCACCGCACCCTGGCGGGCGGCCTGGAGCCGGACGACCCGCGACGCCTGGTGCACGAGGCCTCCGCGGCCCTCTTCCCCGACGGGGAACTCGCCGCCCGGCTGCAGGAGGCGGGCCGGCGCCTCGCCCGGCGCGGCGGCGACGCGGAGGCGGCGCTGCTCCTGGACCGCGCCGCCACCCTCAGCGCCGACCCCGCCGACCGCGCCCGCCGGCTGACCTGGGCGGCCGTGATGGCGGCCCGGGGCGGACGTCTGCGCTACACCGCGCGGCTGGTTGCGGAGCTCAAGCGCGGGCCGGTACCGCCCGACATCGCCCCGCTGTTCGCCTACGCCGTCGTGTATGTCGACCAGAGCCACCGCGTCGACTTCGCGTCGTCGCTCACCCTGCTGCCCGAGGCGCTCGACGCCCTGGCCCGGCCCGGTGCGGACTCCTTCGGCGCACTGGCGGAGCAGGCGTACTTCAAGCTGCTGCTCGCGGCGACCTACACGGACGACCCGCGCGCGTGGCGTGCGCTGGAGGAGCACCGGGAGAGCGTGTCCCCGCTCGCGCGGCTGTGCCTGCGGGCCTGGTCCGATCCGGCCCGGACCGCACACGGGGTGTCCGGGGAACTGTGGGCGCTGGCCGAGGGGATGAGCGAGGAGCAGGAGGCCGGCGGCGCGTGGCTGCTGCTGTGGACCGCCTCGGCCGTCGACGTCGCGCACGGGGAACTGTGGCGGCGGTTCACGGGCCAGCACGCGTACGCCACGCAGGGATCGATCGCCAAGGCCAGGAGCTATCAGGACTTCCTCCACGGCCACTGGGACACGGCCGAGCAGTGCCTGCGGGAGAGCGAGACCGCCGAGGAACTCGGCTACCACTGCAATGCGCTGATGTTCCGGCTGTACTACGCCCATTTCCTCGCCGGACGCGGGGACGAGCAGGGCCTCGAACAGATCGAACGGCTCGTCAGACCGACGGCGGTCGGCGCCCGCATGCGGTTCGTCACCGACCGCCTCACGCATCTGCACGGCCTCGCCGCACTGGCACACGGCCGCTACGAGGAGGCGTGCTCCCACTTCTCGGCGCTCACTCCGCCCGGGGTGCTCCCACGGGGGCTGCCCTGGTTCCACCTGCCCTTCTTCGACTTCGTGGAAGCGGCCGTGCACACGGGCCGGCTCCAGGAGGCCCGCGCGCACGTGGCGGCGGGACGCGAGGCCCGGATGGCCGAGATCTCTCCCCACCACGCCTTCCTGCTGGCCGCGGCGAGTGCCCTGGCCGCGACGGACGAGCAGGCGGACGCCCGGTACCGCGCGGCGTACGACGTACCCGGTTCCGGCCAGTGGGTCTTCGAACTGGCCCGCCTGCGGCTCGCGCACGGCTCCTGGCTGCGCCGCCGTCACCGTGCGGAGGCCCGTGACGTACTCGGCGAGGCACATCGCACCTTCCGCACGCTCGGCGCGGCGCCGTGGGCGGGGCGCTGCGAGGAGGAACTGCGGGCGGCGGGACTGCCGGTGGCACCCGTCGCGGGCGGGGCGGGACTGCTGACCGGGCAGGAGGTGCGGATCGCCGAACTCGCCGCGACCGGTCTGTCGAACAAGGAGATCGGTCACCTGCTGCGGCTGTCACCGCGCACGGTCGCCGCCCACCTGTACAAGATCTTCCCGAAGCTGGGCATCACCTCGCGGGCGGCGATCGCCCAGGCGCTGAAGGCCGACTGAGCGGCCGGGGGCGCCGGTCCTCACCGGCACCCCCTCGTCCTCGCGGTTCCGCGGCGAAGGCAGGTCAGCCGGTGAAGCGCCTGACGAACGCGAGGGCGGTGTCGGCCACTTCGCGCCAGCCGCTGTCGATGGTCAGCGCATGACCCCGCCCCGCCATCTCGGTGATCTCGGTGACCGCGCGCTCGTTGCGCACCTGCTTCTTGTACGAGGCGTGCGCGATCGCCCACGGCACGGTGTGGTCCTTCTCGCCCGAGATGATCAGCAGCGGGCCGCGCTCCGGGTGGAGGGCGTCGACCTTGACCTCGGTCCACGGATTGAGGTTCGCCGCGGCCGCCTGGAACAGCGGCTCGCCCGGAGCCGGTACCGCGAAGGTCTCGTACAGTTCCTTCGCCTCCGCCTCGTCGACCGCGTTGGCGAAGGAGTACCGGAACTGGTCGTAGGTGAGGGGCACCGCCCGGTGGTAGTTCGCCGGGTTGCCGAGGACGGCGCTCGCGGCCCGCAGGGAGGACACGGGCAGCGGGAGCACACCGCGGAAGGGCGCCGGGTCGATGGCGACCGTGGCGGCGGAGAGCCCCCGTCCGGCGATCATCTGCGCGATGAGGCCGCCGAAGGAGTGCCCGATGACCACGGGTCTGCGCTCCAGGCGTCCGATCAGACCGGCGAAGTGGTCGGCGACCTGGCCCACGCTCTTTCCCGCGAAGACCTCGGGGTGGGCCCGGGCCTCGGTGACGCTGTCCGGGTCGTCGGGCCAGCCCGGCGTCACCGGTGCGTACCCCGCCTCCTCGAAGACCCGGGCCCACCGCTCCCAGCTGCTGGGCAGCAGCCACAGACCGTGGACGAACACGACGGGGGTGCGGTCGCCCGCGTTGATGCGCTCGATGCGCTCGATGGTTTCGAGATCGGCCGATGCGGACACGGCACACGTCCTCACTGCGGAAGGGGGATGGGGGTGGGGTGCAGGCGACACGCTAGGACGGTGCTTCCCGTGCGGGATGACTGCCCGCGCACGGCGGTGTCCCGACGACGCACGCCTCTCGCCGGTTCCTCGCGCGGGTTCCTCCCGTCGGCCCCTCCCGCGCGTCCGTCCCGTGAGTCCGTCCCGTGAGTCCGTCCCGTGAGTCCGTCCCGAGGGTCCGGCGATGCCCGGCATGACCCCGCGTGCACGGCTCGTGCCCGTGCGGGCAGAACCGGCCCGACCCGGTTGGCCGGACACCGGCAGGTGACTTAAGCCTGGAAGTCCCCATACGCCCGCCTGCCCACCCGTCCCGGAGAACCGGGGACCGGGACGTGGCCGGCCGCGGCCCGGCCCGAGTCGAGGAGTTCCTGTGCGTTCCGTACCGAGTGCGGCGACCGTTCCCGGAGCGGACCGGGCCGACGACTGGCAGCGCGCCGTACAGCGCCTGCTGGCTCCGGTGCAGGTGACCCCTCGTCGGACCGCCCGCCCCTTCGAAGGCAGCCTGACCGCCACCGACCTGGGCTACCTCCGCATCCTGGCGATGGAGGCGGGCCCGCTGCGGCTGAGCCGCAGCGCCCGGATGGTCGCCGCCGCCCCCGAGGACCGCCTCGCGCTCGCTGTACAGGTGTCCGGGACCGCCGCGCTGCACCAGGACGGTCGCGGCGCCTTACTGCGACCCGGCGAGCTGGCCCTGTTCGACCTGCGGCGCCCCTTCACCCTGGATCAGCGGGAGCACTTCCGGCTGCACGTGCTGCGCCTGCCCGAACGGTCGCTCGGCGAGGCGGGGGCCGGCGTGCACCTCGTCACCGGCCGGGCCATCGGATCGGCGGGGGGCGTCGCCGCGCTCCTCGCCTCGTTCGTCTCGGTCCTGGTGGCGGACGCGACACGGATCGCCGCGCCGGTCGGGGACCGGCTGGGGGGAAGCGCCGCCGATCTGCTGGCCACCCTGGTCGACGAGCAGACGGGTGCCGCGGCCGTCGCGGGCGGTGCGGGCGGCGTCCGCTGCGCCCCGCGCGACCACCTGGTGCCGTCGATCCGCCGCTACATCGACGAGAACCTCCGGGACCCCGACCTGGTCCCCGAACGCGTCGCGCAGGCCCACCGCATCTCGGTCCGGTACCTCCACCGCCTCTTCGAGGAGGAGGAGACGACCGTGCGCAGGCTCATCCAGCGGCGGCGGATCGAGGAGTGCGCCCGCGAGCTGCTGCTGCGCCGGGGACAGGAGGCCCCGGCCGTCTCGGCGGTCGCGCAGAGCTGGGGCTTCCGGAACCCGGCGCACTTCAGCCGGGCGTTCAAGGCGGTGTACGGCCACCCGCCCGGCGCCTGGCGCAGAGGGACGGGGCCGGCCCCCGGTTGAGGTGTCCCCGTCCCGGTGGATCAGCCGGCGAGCGGCCGGGCTCCGGCGGCCGCCGCTTGCGTGGTCCCCTCCGGCCCGGCCGCGGAATCGGGCACGCCGCGGATCCGGTGCCACTCGCTGGGCGAAATGCCGTACGCGGCACGGAAACTGCGGCTGAAATGACCGGGGTTGACGTAGCCCCAGCGCCTGGCGACGGCCGCGACGGAGACGGCCGGGCGGCCGCACCGGGCGAGTTCGCGCCGGCACTCCTCCAGCCGCCGCTGCTGGATCCAACGACCGAGCGTCATGCCCTCGTTGACGAAGACCTTGTGCAGGTGTCTGACCGAGACGTGGTGGTGGGCGGCGATCATCTCGGGCGAGAGGTCGCGGTCGCCCAGATTCTGGTTCACGAAGCTGCGCACCCGCCGCGCGAGGTCGACGCGTCCGCCGTTCGCGTCCACGGCGCCGTGAGCCGTCCGCGCGGAGGACGTCGCCCCGGACGCCAGGGTCGCGAGCAGGTCCGTCACCGTCCCGGCGAGCCGGTGGGCGACGTCCCGAGGGTAGGTCTCCACGGCCTCGGCGAGGGTCACCAGCAGGGGCGCGAGCAGACGCACCACGCTGTCGGCGCCCGGTGCGTGGACTCCCCACGGCAGGTCCCCGGCCTCCTCGGCGAGGCCGAGCGCGGCACGGGGCAACCGGAAGAGGTGCAGCCGGAAGTCCTCGTGCTCCCGCACCGCGTAGGGGTGTGCCAGGTCGACGAGGAACACATCGCCCACCTCGCAGCGTTGGGCCCGGTCGTGCTGGACGATCACGGCCGAGCCCTTGGTGTGGAGGCCGACGCCGATGGGGTCGCAGGGGGCCGACCGGCCGGGACGCGGCGGCCCCACCAGGCGCTGCGGGGCACCCTGGACCGTACTGACGGACAGGAACCCGAAGGGGCGGGAGGTGATCCCGCCGTCGAGGGCGGACGAGGAGGTGAACGCCGGGCTCACGTGAGCTCCCTGGTGCGAGACGGTGCGGTGGAACGCCGGCCGCCCGGTGGGGCCGGGGACTCCGAAGGCGCCGGGAGCCCGGACCGGGGGCCGGCGGGGTCCACAGCGGTACGGACCCCGTACCTGCGAGTCTGTGCACCCGGGCGTACGCACCGTTAGGTCATCTGACTGAGCCGCGTTCTTCCTTTCCGCGCACGGCTGTTGCCCGTCACCGCACGCTTCGCGCCCCACGGAGTGCGGGGCCCGCCCGCCGCCCGTACGCCGATTACCCTGCCGCCATGGGTCGGCAGAAGGAGCAGTCGATGACCACGACCTGGGACACGTCCGTCGTCCCGATCGGCGACCGCGCCGACGCCCTGCGCCAGACGATCCGCGAGCAGGTCGTCCCGGTGGACCTCGTCCTGCCCCCACGCCCCGAGCACGTCTTCGCCGACGTGGCCATCACCCGGCTCGGTGCCATGCAGCTGAGCACGGTCCGCGCGAACCCGGCCACCGTGCACCGGACGCCACGCCTCGTCCGGGCCGACGGGGAGCCCCTGCTCTTCATCAGCATCCAGATCTCGGGCGAGAGCACGGTCGTCCAGGACGGCAGACACGCCGTCCTGCGACCGGGGGACATCGCCCTCTACGACACGCGCCGCCCCTACACCCTGCTCTTCGACCGGGGCGTCGACACGCACTTCTTCCGGATACCCGTCGGCGAGCTCGGCCTCCCGGACGCGGCGCTCCACGAGGTGACGGCCCGCACCCTCGGCGCGAACGGCACCGTCGCCGGGCTGGCCGCCGGGTACTTCACCCGGCTCGCCGCCCACCCGCACCTCCACGAGGGCCGGGCCGCCCAGTTGCTCGCCGCTCCCAGCCTGGAGCTCGTACGCGCCGTCATCGCCTCGGAGGCACCGGACCGGGCCGCCGCGGCCGGCCCCCTCCACGAGACGCTCGGCCTGCGGATCCTCGAACACATGCGGATCCACCTGGCGGACCGGGACCTCACCCCGGCGTCGGTCGCCCGGGCCCACCACATCTCGGTCCGCCATCTCTACGCCGTCCTCGCCAGGAACGGCGTCGGCTTCGGCGAATGGGTGCGTACGCACCGGCTCGACGAGTGCCGCAGGGAACTGTCCCGCTGTCCGCCGAGCAGCGACACCATCGCGGCCGTCGCCCACCGCTGGGGGTTCCGGAGCAGCTCCCACTTCAGCCGGGCCTTCAAGGCCGCGTTCGGGGTGTCGCCCCAGACCTGGCGAAAGGAGAGACGGGCGTCCGCGGGCGGACCTCCATGACCCCGGGCGCACCCGCCGGCGCACCCGCCGCGCCACGACGCAACCGGCTGACTCGGGACCGGCGTCACGTGACCAGCCCCGCGTTGCGCAGTGCGGTGAGGCCCTCCGGATATGTGGTGCCGACATGGGCCAGTACGTCGGCGTCCGTGATGACGAGCTGCTTGTGCGCGGCACACTCCTGAAGCCAGACGATTCCGGGCTGGACGCTCAGGCTCTTGAAGCTGCTCTTGCCGTCGCTGCCCTGGAAGCCGTACTTCTTGTGGTTGCCGGTGAGCAGCTGGATGACCGCGGCAGTGTCCTTCGGAAGCGGTGCGAGCGCAGTGACGCCAGGCGTCTGATCCCTGTTCGCGATCTTGTCGGCCACGTCGGCTTCGCTGGAGTTGCCGGCGAGCACCCCGGCCTTGTAGAGCGCCAGGCAGGCCCTCATGTACTCCTGGCGGCGTGCCGCGTTCACCTTGTTCGTGACGTTGTCCGCCGCGTTGCGGGCGTGGTCGAAGAGGGAGGGGGTGGTCTGGAGGATGTCCTGGCGCATGAACTGCATGGACAGTTCGAACCGCCCTCGCTCCATCCAGTAGTTCGCGAAGATCATGGGGTCGTTGGTGATGGCGGGGCTGCCCGCGTTCTGCCACTTGGTCGCGTTCGACTCGACCGTCTGCGCCGTCACCTGCGGATAGGCGATCTCGGCCACGTACGGCTTGGTCTGCCACCCGGAGCCGTCCTTCTCGAAGATGTGCCCCAGGCTCTTCGCGGAGGTGATGTCGTACCAGGCGACCTCGACGCCGTCGAGCTGGAGGACCACATCGGGACGGGTGTTGCCGTGGGTGACCTGCATGGCCACGGAGAACTTGAGGCCGGAGGCCGGACCGGTCCAGGACTTCCGCTCGGTGAGGAACACCTTGGTGGCGAGGGACTCGATGGCGTAGCCGGCCATGGCGGGGACCAGCGCGGCTATCTCCGCCTTCTTCGCCGGCGTGGCCTGGAGGTATTCCTGCCACTGCTCCGCCCACCGACCCAGATATCCGTCCGTCAGCGCGAGATTGGCGTCGGTCGGATTCTGGGTGGCCTGGAGCCAGGCGATCTGGACCGCCGCGTCGAGCTTCTCGCCGAAGCCCACCAGGTCCTTCCCGACCTGCTCGCTGGGGACCTGGCCGGACGTCACGTAGGGGTGGACGGAGCGCTGGACGGATTCCTGGCCGCCACCGCTCCGTTCGGCCGGGGCCTGAGTCGCCCGGCTCGGCACCGGTCCGCTCAGAACCCTGGTGGCGTTGGCCTCCGCCTCCCGCTCGAAGCGGTCCGACGGGTCCGAGATGCGCAGCCCCGACCCGTTGTCCGTGCCGGCCACGGGACCCTGCCGCTGCTGGATGACGTGGGTCAGCTCGTGGGCCAGGGTGTGCCGGTCTGCGCCGCCCTTGCCGATGACGACGTGGTTGCCGGAGGTGTACGCGCGGGCACCGACCTCTGCGGCGGAGGCGCGGGCCGCCGCGCCGGTGTGGATCCGTACGTCGGAGAAGTCGGCGCCGAGGCGGGCCTCCATCTCGGTGCGGGTGGCGTTGTCGAGGGTGTTGCCGGGGGTGCGCAGGACGTCATTGACGGTGGAGCGCTGTACCGGGTGCTCGGTCTGCCGGTGGTCGCAGTCGGCGTCGTGCCGGTGCCGTTCCTCGGCTCCCGGGTGGCCGGCCCGGCGGAGCAGCTGGACGACTGCCGCGTTGCCGACGGCGCTCTGCAACGCGAGGAGGCCCGGGGGCGGAGCCGGGCTCGCGGCCTGGGGTTGGCGGGCCGGCGCCCCGCCCTTCCGCCCCTCGGCAGACCTGGTCCGTTCTTCGGCGTGCATGCGACCTCTTCCTCGGCGAGCAGACGACTCCCCTCTGCATACCCGGTGCGCGGGCGGTCCGGGGATGTACGTGAGGGCAGAACAGGGGCAACTTGCGTGGGCCGTACAGCTGGAACTCCGGTCCTTTCGAGGGCCGCGCCAACCACATCGAGGTGTTTGAGCGTCATATGGTCGACAGGGGCACGGAGTTGGTCACATAGGATCTTGTGAAGACCGGCTCAGGGGGAGCCGGTCCTGTTTCCCGGGGGAATGCACATGCGAAAGACCCATCGCGTCCTGGCCGCGACGGCGGGGGCGCTGGTGCTCTCCGGCCTGCTGCCGCTCCAGAGCGCAGTGGCCGACGGCGCGCCGGAAAAGCTCTGGACGTTCTGCACGAACGGCTCGGAGGGCCCGCTGTTCGATCCGGCGGAGAAGCCGGTGTCGGTGCCGGGCGGCGAGGACGCCGGCTCGGGCTGCTGGATCAACTTCTTCAGCCCCGACAGCGGCAAGACCTGGATCGGAACCGACCTGCAACTGACCCTTCCCGCCGAGTCGGTGGCGGCCTCGGGGTACTCCCCGCAGCAGCTGGCCCGGATGCTGCAGGCCCGCAGCAACACCTCCGGCGGCGAGTGGGGCACGGACTGGACCCTGCACCACTGGACGGTCACCCCGGACGGCGCGCTGACGCTGAAGATCCCGGCCTGCACCACCAACTGCATAGGCGTGTTCCTCCAGCTGTCCGGCGCGCCCCGGCAGGGCGGCGCCGTGCTGAAGGCCGAGCTGAAGGCCACCGGCCCCGGCTACGACCCCACCCCGCAGCCGATGCCGTTCGACTACTTCGGCCGCGCGGGCACCGAGCCGGTCACCTTCGGCACCCCCGGCACCTTCGTGCCGGTGACGCCCGCCCGGCTGCTGGACACCCGCAGCGGCGCCGGCGCGCCGGTGGCCAAGGTCGGCGCCGGCCAGTCGGTCAACGTCAAGGCCGCGGGCCGGGCCGGAGTACCCGCCGCGGGTGTCACCGCAGTGGTCCTGAACGTGACGGCCACCAACCCGACCGCGGGCAGCTACGTCACCGCCCACCCGCACGGCAGTGCCCGGCCGACGGCCTCCAACCTCAACTTCACGGCCGGGCAGACCGTCCCCAACCAGGTCACCGTCCCGGTCGGGGCCGAC
>NZ_JBSGXU010000236.1:0-10221 GCF_053610205.1 Streptomyces sp. NPDC054932
CCTTCGGAAGCCGGGCCGGCCGGGGCCGGTTCCTCCCGCGCGGCCACCGCCGGAGGCGGCGGGGCCGCGCGCTCCAGGAAGCGCAGCAGCTCCACCGGGAACGGCAGAACCAGCGTGGAGTTCTTCTCGGCGGCGACCGCCACGACCGTGTGCAGCAGGCGCAGCTGGAGCGCCGCCGGCTGCTCCGACATGACCTCCGCCGCCTCGGCGAGCTTGTGCGAGGCCTGCAGCTCCGCGTCCGCGTTGATCACACGGGCCCGCCGCTCACGGTCGGCCTCCGCCTGCCGGGCCATCGACCGCTTCATCGTCTCCGGCAGGGAGACGTCCTTGATCTCGACCCGGTCGATCTGCACGCCCCAGCCCACCGCCGGGCTGTCGATCATCAGTTCCAGGCCCTGGTTGAGCATCTCCCGGTTCGACAGCAGATCGTCCAGGTCGGACTTTCCGATGATCGACCTGAGCGAGGTCTGCGCCATCTGCGAGACGGCGAAGCGGTAGTCCTCCACCGCCACGACCGCGCTCGCCGGGTCGACGACCTTGAAGTACACGACCGCGTCCACCCGCACCGTGACGTTGTCGCGCGTGATGCCCTCCTGCGCGGGCACCGGCAGCGTCACGATCTGCATGTTCACCTTGCGGAGCCGGTCGATCACCGGAACGATCACCGTGAAGCCGGGAGGCCGTACCTCCTCCCGCAGCCTGCCGAAGCGGAAGACCAGGCCCCGCTCGTACTGCTTGACCACCCGGGCCGCGGCGGCCATGTAGACCGCGACGCCCGCAGCCGTGGCGATGGCCGCTGTCAGCAGTTCTTCGACCATGACGGCCCCCTGCCGGACATACCTTCCTCTCTACGGTATGCCCCGGGGGGTGCATGATCGACCGGACGCCGCCTACAGCCAGGCCGCGAACTCCAGCAGCAGCTCCGCGTCCCGGCGCCGCCCGGCCGCCAGCGCGCGGTTGCCCGACTCCACCGCCCGGAAGAGCGTCCAGCTGCGCAGCCGGTCCCGGTCCACCTCCAGCGCGTCCGCCAGCTTGTTCACCCGGCGCCGGGCACCGGCCGCCCCCGCGGAGGAGGCCACCTGGTCCTCCAGCCGGTCCCGGACCAGCCGCGCCAGGTCGTACGCCCGCTCGCCAACCAGCGGATCGGGACCCACCGTCAGCCACGGAGCCCGCTCTCCCGCCAGCACCTTGCCCTGCCGGAAGTTCCCGTGGAGCAGCAGTTCCTCCGGAGGGGCCGCCACCAGCTCCGCGCGCATCGCCAGCGCCGTCTCGGCCAGGGCGCGGGTCTCGGCCGGGGCCGCCCGCAGAACCGCGGACTGCTGCTCGGTGCGCTCCGCCACCGTCTCCCACGGGTGCCCGGCCGGCGGCGCCACCCACAGCCTGCGCAGCGTGCCGCTGGCCTCCAGCAGGGCCTTCGCCTCCGGGAGCGAACGCAGCGACACCTCGGGGTGCAGCCGCTCCAGCAGCAGCGCCCCGTCGTCGTCGTGATGGCGCGTGTCGAGGACGCGTACGGCCCCGAAGCCGCCCCAGTGGGCCAGCGCGGCCAGTTCCCGGTCGGGCCGGGCGTGCGGGGGCGCCAGCTTGAGCGCGGCCGGGGTCCCGTCGGCGTACGTGACGAGGACCACCAGGCTGCTGCGGCCGCCCGGGGCCTGCACCCGCCGGGCCTGGACCCCGCGCCGGGACAGCGCGGCCTCGGTGAGTCGGGGCAACTGCCCCAGCCAGTCCGTGTCCTGCGCCGTTTCCGGCATCTCGCCGAGCGCCCGTACAAGCCGCTGCGGCGGTTCGAAAGCCATGCGTGCGTGGTCCCTTTCAGCTGTGCTGGGCCCGTTGCGCCTCGTCAGCGCGTTCCGCGAGCCCAGGGAAGGCTACGCCGACACCACGCCAGCGTGCCGCGCGCACAGCCGCCGCGCTCAGCGCGTCGGCCGCCTCGCGGCGCAGCGGACCCTCCGAGGCACGCACCAGATCGGAGTACGCGCCAGCCACCCGGTCCTCGATCTCGGCGGCCAGCCGCTCGGCGTCGGCCGGGGTGCGCACCTGGAACGGCAGGGCGTACGCGGCCTCCGCGGGCCGGGGCGATCCGCCCAGCTCCCGGACGGTCCGGGCGAGCGCGTCCCGGCGCGCGAGGTGGCCGCCGTACGCCTCCCGGGCCTGCGTCGCACGGGCGCCGGCGGACCGGGCGCCGATCACCCCGTAGCCGTACGCGGCCGCGTGCTCGGCGGCGAGTGCGGCCTGGGCGGCCTCCAGGGCCCGCCCGGCGGGGGAGGGTTCGGGCTTCACGACGCGGCTCCGGGGGTCGAGGTCAGCAGGTACGCGTGTACGGCGCCGCAGGCGGCCACCGAGGCCAGCAGCCGGGCCAGCTCCCCGGGAGCCCCGGCCAGGTCGATGGTCCGGTGCTCGGCCAGGCTGCGCTCGGCGTCCGCGAGCGCGGCCAGGGCTTCGTCGGGCTTCGGCGGCACCGGCTCACCGGTCGCCGCGGGCGCGGCGGCCCCGGTACCGCCGGACCGGGACGCGGAGGGGGACGGCGGGGCGGAAGGGGTGAGGGACAGGGCCGCGGCGTGCGCGGCGACGGCGGCGCGCAGCGGAGCGAGCCGTCCGGCCAGGGCCGGATGGGCGGCCGAAGTGGCGTCGTAACGTTCCACCAGTCGCGTACTGTCACGAACGGCTGCCTCCCGCATCCGCCGTTCGAGTGGAATCGTGACGTCGGCGTCGGTCGGGCGGCCGTCGGAGCACCCGGTCAGCAGGGCGGCACCCGCCGCACCCGCCGCACCGGCGAGCAGGCTCCTGCGCGAGGGTCTCGAAGGCAGAGTCCAGGGCACGGCGACGTCCTCCGGGTGATGAAGCGGCTGGTGGCGGGGCAGGGTGGGATCACGGTACCCGGGGCTCTGTCCACAGGGCTGACGGCAACACCCTCCGACACCGGATACCCTTTGACCTGACACACGACGGAAACCACAACAGCACACGCGGCCGAGGAGTCACCCGGATGAGCACCACCCAGAGCGACAGGCTGCGCGGACTGCTGGAGCCGCTCGTCGCCGCCAAGGGCCTGGACCTCGAAGAGATCGAGATGTCACGGGCGGGCAAGCGCCGGATGCTGCGGATCATCGTGGACTCCGACGAGGGCGTGGAGCTGGACGCGTGTGCCGAGCTGAGTCGCGAGGTCTCCGACAAGCTCGACGAAACCGATGTGATGGGTGAGGACGAGTACGTCCTCGAAGTGAGCTCGCCGGGCGCCGACCGCCCGCTGACCGAGCACCGTCACTACGTACGGGCGATCGGCCGCCTCGTGAAGTTCCAGCTGGCCGAGGGCGGGGAACTGATCGCCCGCATTCTCGAAGCCGACGACGAGGGCCTGGACCTCGAAGTCCCGGGCGTGAAGGGCCGCAAGGCGACCGCCCGCCGCATCGCATTCACCGACATCGCCAAGGCGCGTGTCGAGATCGAGTTCAACCGCAAGGACAAGAAGGAAGAGGAGGCGTAGCCGTGGACATCGACATGAGTGCCCTGCGGGGTCTGGTCCGGGAGAAGGAGATCTCCTTCGACCTGCTCGTCGAGGCGATCGAGTCGGCCCTCCTCATCGCGTACCACCGGACCGAGGGGAGCTTCCGCCGCGCTCGCGTCGTGCTGGACCGCACCAACGGTCACGTGGTCGTGTGGGCGACGGAAGACCCGAGGGACCTCGAAGAGGGCCAGGAACCCAAGGAGTTCGACGACACCCCGTCGGACTTCGGCCGGATCGCCGCGACGACCGCCAAGCAGGTGATCCTGCAGCGTCTGCGCGACGCCGAGGACGACCTGACCTTCGGCGAGTTCGCCGGCCGTGAGGGCGACGTCATCACCGGCGTCGTCCAGCAGGGCAAGGACCCCAAGAACGTCCTCGTCGACATCGGCAAGCTGGAGGCCATCCTGCCGGTGCAGGAGCAGGTCCCCGGCGAGGACTACACGCACGGTCTGCGCCTGAAGGCGTACGTCGTGCGGGTGGCGAAGGGCGTCCGCGGTCCGTCCGTGACCCTCTCGCGCACCCACCCCAACCTGGTGAAGAAGCTCTTCTCGCTGGAGGTCCCGGAGATCGCCGACGGCAGCGTCGAGATCTCGGCGATCGCCCGTGAGGCCGGTCACCGCACCAAGATCGCCGTCCGGTCCACCCGTTCGGGCCTCAACCCGAAGGGCGCCTGCATCGGCCCGATGGGCAGCCGCGTGCGCAACGTGATGGCCGAGCTGCACGGCGAGAAGATCGACATCGTCGACTGGTCGGACGACCCGGCGGAGATGGTCGCGAACGCCCTGTCACCCGCCCGGGTGAGCAAGGTCGAGGTCGTCGACTGGGACACCCGCTCCGCCCGGGTGACCGTGCCGGACTACCAGCTGTCGCTGGCCATCGGCAAGGAGGGCCAGAACGCCCGCCTCGCCGCTCGCCTCACCGGCTGGCGCATCGACATCCGTCCCGACACCGAGGTGTCCCCGGACACGGACCGGGATCGGGGCGGGGAATAAACCTGTACCGTCCGGGGCTTCCCGGACGGTAGACAGGCTCTGCGGCCGCTGCTGTGGCGGCGGATACAAGACAACACGACAGCCGTTCGATCTTTCCCCCGTCACTTGTCGGGAGAGAGGTCGGTGCGGGGAGGTAGACTTAGGCGTGTCTGGCCGGACGCAAGCCCGCGCATGCCCCGAACGCACCTGTGTGGGGTGTCGGGAGCGAGCGGCCAAGAACGATCTGCTGCGCATCGTGGCGGACGGGGACGCTTGCGTCCCCGATCCACGCGGTACGAGGCCGGGAAGGGGTGCCTACCTGCACCCTGCCGTGGTCTGCCTCGACCAGGCGATCCGCCGACGTGCGTTCCCCCGGGCCCTTCGGTCCGCCGGAACGCTCGACACGGAGAACCTGCGCAAAGCCGTGGCCGGTGAGGCCGGGCACACCGTAATGAAGTAGTACGGCACGGATACCCCGTGCGGTCAGGTACCTCGCGAGTTGGAAGTAGGTCGAGATTGCGATGAGCACTCGATGAGTACGCGATGAGTACGCCCATGAAGTAGCGACGGTCCGGCGTAACCCGGACCTAAAAGGAGCGAAGTGGCTAAGGTCCGGGTATACGAACTCGCCAAGGAGTTCGGAGTTGAGAGCAAGGTCGTCATGGCCAAGCTCCAGGAACTCGGTGAGTTCGTCCGTTCGGCGTCCTCGACGATCGAGGCGCCGGTTGTACGCAAGTTGACTGACGCACTGCAGGGCCCCGGCGGCAACGCCGGCAAGTCCGCTGCGAAGCCGGGTGCGCCCCGCAAGGCTGCCCCCGCCAAGCCCGGGGCCCCGACCCCGGGTGCCGTTGCACGTCCCGCTGCGCCGAAGCCCGGCGCACCGGCCCCCAAGCCGGTCGTCGCGGAGGCTCCGGCCGCCGCCGCGCCCGCCCCGGTGACTCCGGCCGCCTCCGGCCCGCGTCCCGGCCCGAAGGCTCCGGCCGCCCCGAAGCCCGCTCCGGCGGCGCCTGTGGCGACCGAGTTCTCCGCGCCTCCGGCGGCCCCGGCCGCCCCGGCGCGCACCGAGCGTCCCGCCGCGGCTCCCGGCCCCCGTCCGGCGCAGCAGCGTCCGGCCCAGGGTCAGGGTGGCCAGGGCGGTGCCCGTCCGGGCGCCCCGCGTCCGGCCGGCGCCACTCCCGGTGCTCAGACGCAGCGTCCCGCCGGAGCCCCCGGCTCCCAGGCGCCGCGTCCGCAGGGTGCCCGTCCGGCGGGTCCCCGTCCGGGCAACAACCCCTTCACCTCCGGCGGCTCCACCGGCATGGCGCGCCCGCAGGCGCCCCGTCCGGCCGGCGCGCCCCGTCCCGGTGCCCCCGGCGCCGGTGGCGGCCAGGGTGCTCCCCGCCCGCAGGGTGGTCCCGGCGGCGCTCCGCGTCCGCAGGGTCCCGGCGGCGCCCGTCCGACCCCGGGCGGCATGCCGCGTCCGCAGGGCGGCGCCCCGCGTCCCGGTGGTGCTCCCGGTGGTAACCGTCCGAACCCGGGCATGATGCCGCAGCGTCCCGCTGCCGGTGGTCCCGGTCCCCGTCCCGGTGGCGGCCCCGGTGGCCGTGGTCCCGGTGCGGGTGGCGCAGGTCGTCCCGGCGGTGCCGGTCGTCCCGCGGGCGGCGGCTTCGCCGGTCGTCCGGCCGGTCCGGGCTCGCGTCCCGGCGGCGGTGGCGGCTTCGGCGGCCCGCGTCCCGGTGGCGGCGGCTTCGGCGGCGGTCCGGCCGGTGCCGGTGGCGGCGGTCGTCCCGGCTTCGGTGGTCGTCCCGGTGGTCCCGGTGCCCGTGGTGGCACGCAGGGTGCCTTCGGCCGTCCCGGTGGTCCGGCCCGTCGTGGTCGCAAGTCCAAGCGTCAGAGGCGCCAGGAGTACGAGGCCATGCAGGCCCCGTCCGTCGGCGGCGTGATGCTGCCGCGCGGTGGCGGCGAGACCGTGCGCCTGTCGCGCGGTGCCTCCCTCACCGACTTCGCGGAGAAGATCAACGCCAACCCGGCGTCGCTCGTCGCCGTGATGATGAACCTCGGCGAGATGGTCACTGCCACGCAGTCCGTCTCCGACGAGACGCTCGAGATGCTGGCCGGCGAGATGAACTACGTCGTCCAGATCGTCAGCCCGGAGGAAGAGGACCGCGAGCTCCTCGAGGGCTTCGACATCGAGTTCGGCGAGGACGAGGGCGGCGAGGAATACCTCATGCCGCGTCCGCCGGTCGTGACCGTCATGGGTCACGTCGACCACGGTAAGACCCGACTGCTCGACGCCATCCGCAAGACGAACGTCGTTGCGGGCGAGGCCGGCGGCATCACGCAGCACATCGGTGCGTACCAGGTCTCCACCGAGGTCAACGACGAAGAGCGTCGCATCACCTTCATCGACACCCCGGGTCACGAGGCGTTCACCGCCATGCGTGCCCGTGGTGCGAAGTCGACCGACATCGCGATCCTCGTGGTCGCGGCCAACGACGGCGTCATGCCGCAGACGATCGAGGCGCTCAACCACGCCAAGGCCGCCGGCGTCCCGATCGTCGTTGCGGTCAACAAGATCGACGTCGAGGGCGCCGACCCGGTCAAGGTGCGCGGTCAGCTCACCGAGTTCGGTCTGGTCGCCGAGGAGTACGGCGGCGACACGATGTTCGTCGACATCTCCGCCAAGCAGGGTCTGCACATCGACTCCCTGCTCGAGGCCGTCGTCCTCACCGCCGACGCCTCGCTCGACCTGCGCGCCAACCCGGAGCAGGACGCTCAGGGTATTGCGATCGAGTCCCACCTCGACCGCGGCCGCGGTGCCGTTGCCACCGTCCTCGTCCAGCGCGGTACCCTCCGCGTCGGCGACACGATGGTCGTGGGCGACGCCTACGGCCGCGTGCGCGCCATGCTCGACGACAAGGGCAACAACGTCGAGGAAGCGGGTCCGTCGACCCCCGTCCTGGTCCTGGGTCTCACCAACGTCCCCGGCGCCGGCGACAACTTCCTCGTCGTGGACGAGGACCGTACGGCCCGTCAGATCGCCGAGAAGCGTGCTGCGCGTGAGCGCAACGCCAACTTCGCCAAGCGCGTCCGTCGCGTGTCCCTCGAGGACCTCGACTCCGTGCTCAAGGCCGGTCTGGTCCAGGAACTCAACCTCATCATCAAGGGCGACGCGTCCGGTGCGGTCGAGGCTCTCGAGTCCTCGCTGCTCCAGCTCGACGTCGGTGAAGAGGTCGACATCCGGGTCCTGCACCGCGGTGTGGGTGCGGTCACCGAGTCCGACATCTCGCTGGCGATGGGCTCCGACGCCATCGTCATCGGTTACAACGTCCGTGCGGCCGGCCGTGCCGCGCAGATGGCGGACCGCGAGGGCGTCGACGTTCGCTACTACTCGGTGATCTACCAGGCCATCGAGGAGATCGAGGCGGCCCTGAAGGGTCTCCTCAAGCCGGAGTACGAAGAGGTCGAGCTCGGTACGGCGGAGGTCCGCGAGATCTTCCGCTCGTCCAAGCTGGGCAACATCGCCGGTGTCCTCATCCGGTCCGGCGAGGTCAAGCGCAACACCAAGGCGCGGCTCCTGCGCGACGGCAAGGTCGTCGCCGAGAACCTCACCATCTCCGGTCTGCGCCGCTTCAAGGACGACGTCACCGAGATCCGCGAGGGCTTCGAGGGTGGTATCAACCTCGGTTCCTTCAACGACATCAAGATCGACGACGTCATCGCGACGTACGAGATGCGCGAGAAGCCCCGCGCGTAAGCGCGTGGCACACCGCAGCGTGTCGTAGCTCGTAACACCGGGGCCGGTCGGCGGAATATCCGTCGATCGGCCCCGGCCGTTGCGTGTACGGTTCTGGTGACCCGGCCGCGCGAGCGCCGGGTGATCCTGCCGGGCGACGGCCCGGCAGGCCACCGAACCCGCACCGGCGGGATATCCGGAACTGCATGTACGTGGGGACTCTGTCCTTCGATCTGCTCCTCGGCGACGTCCACTCGCTGAAGGAGAAACGCTCCGTCGTCCGGCCCATCGTCGCCGAGCTCCAGAGGAAATTCTCCGTGAGCGCGGCCGAGGTGGGCGACCAGGACCTCCACCGCCGGGCGCGGGTAGGAGTCGCTCTGGTGAGCGGGGACGCGGGGTTCCTCTCGGACGTACTGGACCGCTGTGAGCGGCTGGTAGCGGCGCGTCCGGAAGTGGAGCTGCTGTCCGTACGACGGCGCCTCCACGGTGATGAAGACTGATAGCAAGACATAAGAAGGAGACGGACCAGTGGCCGACAATGCGCGGGCGAAGAAGCTGGCGGACCTCATCCGGGAGGTGGTGGCGGAGAAGCTGCAGCGCGGAGTCAAGGACCCCCGCCTCGGTACGCACGTGACCATCACGGACACCCGGGTCACCGGCGACCTGCGGGAGGCCACGGTCTTCTACACGGTCTACGGCGACGACGAGGACCGCGCCAGCGCGGCAGCGGGCCTGGAGAGCGCCAAGGGCGTACTGCGCTCCGCGGTCGGCCGGGCGGCGGGCACCAAGTTCACGCCCACTCTGACCTTCGTCGCGGACGCCCTCCCGGAGAACGCCAAGACCATCGAGGACCTCCTCGAGAAGGCACGGACCTCCGACGCCCAGGTGCGCGAGGTCTCCTCCGGCGCCCAGTACGCCGGCGACGCCGACCCGTACAAGAAGCCGGGCGAGGACGACGAGGACGCAGCCGCGGAATGAGCACCAACGCAGGGAAGACTCCGGACGGCCTTGTCATCGTCGACAAGCCGTCCGGCTTCACTTCGCACGACGTGGTCGCCAAGATGCGCGGGATCGCCAAGACCCGCCGCGTGGGCCACGCCGGCACCCTCGACCCGATGGCGACCGGCGTGCTCGTCCTGGGCGTGGAGAAGGCCACCAAGCTCCTCGGCCACCTCGCGCTCACGGAGAAGGAGTACCTCGGCACGATCCGTCTGGGTCAGAACACCCTGACGGACGACGCCGAGGGCGAGATCACCTCCACCACGGACGCCACCGGGGTCACCCGGGACGCCGTGGACGCGGGCGTCGCCAAGCTGTCGGGCGAGATCATGCAGGTCCCGTCCAAGGTCAGCGCGATCAAGATCAAGGGCGTGCGCTCCTACAAGCGTGCCCGCGACGGCGAGGACTTCGAGATCCCGGCCCGGCCGGTGACCATCTCGTCGTTCCAGGTGTACGACATGCGGGAGGCGGAGGCCGAGGACGGCACGAAGGTCGTCGATCTGGTCGTCTCCGTCGTCTGCTCCAGCGGTACGTACATCCGCGCCCTCGCCCGCGACCTGGGCGCCGACCTCGGCGTCGGCGGGCACCTGACCGCGCTGCGCCGCACGCGGGTGGGCCCCTACAAGCTCGACCGGGCGCGCACCCTGGACCAGCTCCAGGAGGAGCTGACCGTCATGCCCATCGGCGAGGCGGCCGCAGCGGCCTTCCCGCGCTGGGACCTGGACGCCCGGCGGGCCTCGCTGCTCGCCAACGGCGTGCGCATCGACATGCCGCAGGAGTACGAGGCCGGCCGCACGGTCGCGGTCTTCGGGCCGCAGGGCCAGCTGCTCGGGCTCGTCGAGAGCAAGAACGGAAAGGCGAAGTCCCTCGCGGTCTTCGTCTGAACCGGATCGTCCACCCGGTCACCGGGTGTTGACGTGGGGGGGGGGGGGGCCCCCGGGCGGCGCCCCCCCCGCCACCCCCCCCCCCCCGGGGGGGGGTTTACACCCCCCCCCCCCGATTTAAACCGGCCGGGCGGCGCGGGGGGGGGTTGT
>NZ_JBSGXU010000236.1:10231-11529 GCF_053610205.1 Streptomyces sp. NPDC054932
CCCACGGACTGCCGCTCACCGCTCCACGACCCCCCTCGGGTAGGTCTCTATCCACCCGGACCCCTGTATTCACCCGTCCGAGCAGGCGCTCGGAGTGAATGGAGGGAGCGTAAGGGGGCGCTTTCGCCTCGCGTGCTTTTCGTGCTGATCTTCACCTGCCTACCGTCGGAGTACGGGGCGTTGCGGGGGAGCAGGTGCGGGGAGTGGTGCGGCCATGGCGGAGCTCGTCAAGATCTGCGATCCCGCCGGGCGGGCGCGCGGCAGCGGATTCGTCGCCGACGACCGCGGGACGGTGGTCACCGGTCACGAGGCCGTCGCCGGGCTGACCCGGGTGGTGCTGCACGCGCCGGGGCCCGGCGGGCGGACCTGGCTGGCCGAGGCGGCGGACGTGACCGCCCTGCCGGGGCTCGCGCTGGCGCTCGTACGGACCGACGGGCTCGGGGTGCGGCCGCTGCCGGTGGCGCTGCGCGAGGCGATCGACCCGGGGACCTACGTACGGCTGCCCGCGCGGGGCTGGCGGCAGGCGCGGGTGCTGGGCGGCGCGGAGGTCACGTACCCGGCGGCGGACCTGTTCCACCCGGTGCCGGCGGGCGTGGCCCTGGAGCTGGCGATCGGCACGGACGGGCGGGACGCGCTGCGGCTGGGCGGCGAAGCCTGTGGGGCCCCGGTCCTCGACGCCGCAACGGGAGCGGTGCTCGCGGTCCTGGGCACCGCTCTGCGGGCGGAGCACCGGTCCGGAGGCTTCGCCGTGGCCCTGCGGGCGGCGGCCGGGGCGGACCCGGACGGCCCGCTGGCCGAGCTGCTGGAGCGCAACGCAGCGACCGTCCCCGGCCGCGGCGCCGACCTGAACCTCGCCGGGGCCCTGGAACTGACCGCGACCACCCTCGGACCCTCCTTCCCCCCGGACGATCCGGAACCGGTGGAGCGCCCGGGCACCGCCGCCGAACTCGCCGCCTTCACCACCGGGGAGCGCCCGGTCCTCGGCCTCGTGGGAGACCCGGGCACGGGCCGCACCACGGCGCTCGCGGCCCTGGCCGTACGGCGCGCGCGGGGTGCCTGCCCGGCGCCGACGCTGTGGCTGCGCGGGGCGGACCTGCGCGCCGAGGACACCTCCCTGGCCGACGCGGCGACACGGGCACTGACCACGGCGGCCCGCATCGTCTCCGCACCCACCCCGCCCCCCGCTCCCGACGCCGCCCCGCGCACGGGTCCGGACGGGGCCGGGTGTGTGCCGGGGCGCTCCCCGCAGGACGCCGAACGCACTGCCGCCGTCCCCTGCGACCCCCCGTCACGTTCGG
>NZ_JBSGXU010000237.1:0-11454 GCF_053610205.1 Streptomyces sp. NPDC054932
GTTGGGTGGTGTCTCTTTTTGTGATCGCCCCGCCGCGTGCGCGACGCCCCGCCGACCGGCCCCGGGGCGAGCCGGATGCCGCGGGGACCGGCTGGAGCCGCCGCCGCTTCCTGCTGCTCACGGGAGCCGCCGCCGCTCTCGGTACGGGGGCGGGGACCGCCGGCCGGGCCCTGACCTCCTCGCGGTCCGGCGACGCGGCCGCCTCGCGGGCGGCCGTGGTCCTGCCGCCCCCCGCGTCACCGGCGCCGGGGCCGCCGCCGGGCGCGGCACTGCGGGTGCCCGGGATCAGCCCCTTCACCACGCCGAACAAGGACTTCTACCGGGTGGACACGGCACTGGTCGTCCCCCGCGTCCCGGCGGACACGTGGCGGCTGCGCATCCACGGCAAGGGCGTGCGCCGCGAACTGAACCTCTCCTTCCGGGAGCTGCTCGCCCGGCCGCTCATCGAGCGGGACATCACCCTGACCTGCGTCTCCAACGAGGTCGGCGGACCGTACGCGGGCAACGCCAGGTGGCTCGGCGCCCGGCTCGACGACCTGCTCGCCGAGGCCGGAGTACGCCCCCCGTCCCGGGGCGGACCCGCCGACCAGCTCGTGGCCCGCTCGGTCGACGGCATGACCCTCGGCACGCCCGTGGAGGACGTCATGGACGGCCGGGACGCCCTGCTGGCGGTCGGGATGAACGGCGAGCCGCTCCCGCTCGACCACGGCTTTCCGGTGCGGATGGTCGTCCCCGGCCTGTACGGGTACGTCTCGGCCTGCAAGTGGATCGAGGACATCGAGCTCACCACCTTCGACGCCTACGACCCGTACTGGGTCGAGCGGAAGTGGGCCCGGAAGGCGCCGGTCAAGACCCAGGCGCGCATCGACACCCCCAAGCCCTTCGCCCGCCCCGCCACCGGAACGGTGATGGTGGCCGGTGTCGCCTGGGCCCAGCACCGCGGTGTCGACCGCGTCGAGATCCGCGTCGACGACGGTCCCTGGCAGGAGACCGACCTCGCCGCCGAGAACACCCGCGACACGTGGCGCCAGTGGTCCTACTCCTGGCAGGCCACCCCCGGTACGCACACGCTCACCGTCCGCGCCACCGACCGGACGGGCGAGATCCAGACCGAACGGCGCGCCCCGACCCTCCCCGACGGGGCCAGTGGCCGGCATTCCGTCGTCGTGATGGCCGGATAGGCGCCGGGCGGACGGCGCACGGACCCCGGCCGGACGCCCGCACACGCATCGGGAACCCCTTTCCGGCCGACCTGTGGTGCCCCCTCGGCCAAGCCCGTGAGCAGGCCGGTACGCGCCTATTTGAGGTGCACCTGCTAGGGCAAAATGGCTGATGTCACAGGCAATTGCGGGCGGCGCGGCCTTTCACCCCGTACGCACGGGACGACACGGGGAGCCCGCGGCGCCAACGGTACGGGAAGGTGTGGTCTTGGCGTTGCTGTCCTTACCGGTACGGCGCATACGGGCACTGCGGGGGACGAGCGGGCTGGGATCGGGCCTGCAACGCGCCCAGTCCTTCCTGATCGTGGCCACCCTGCTGTACCGGGCGAGCCATCTGACCGTCGGCGCGCTCGCCGTCGCCCAGCGCCGCACGGAACTCCCCCTGCAGTACGCGGGATTCGCGGCGGCCCTGGGACTGAGCGCACTGACCTACGGCGCCGCCCTGCGGCGCGGCTGGTTCGACCGGCGGCACATCTGGGCGGACGTCCTGGTGACCGGCTGCCTGCTGCCCCTGGCCCTCTGCACCTGGGGCGGCGTGCGCGAACCGCCCACGATCGGCTGGGCCATGCTGCTCGGCGGCTCGGCGAGCGCCGTCGCCGCCATCTCCCTCCGACGGCTCCACGCCCTCGCCGTGATCGCCCTCCTGATCAGCACCCACTTCATCGGCTACCAGGCGGTGGGCGCGAGCCCCGCAGTGATTCTCGGCCACACCAACTCGCTGGTGTCCTCCGCCGTGATGACCTGGCTCTTCCGGTGGTACCTGCTCCGCCAGGGGCGCCTCCTCGACGAGGCCAACGCCCGCGCCGTGACCGCGGAGGCCCACAAGGCGCGCTACGCCGAGCGGCTGGAACACCACCGGGCGCTGCACGACACCGTCCTCGCCACCCTGACCACCCTGGCGTCCGGCTCGGTCGACGCCAACGCCCCCGAGGTGCGCCAGCGGTGTGCGCGCGAGGCCGCGTACCTGCGCCGGCTGATCCAGCAGACCGCCGCCGAGGTCCACCACCGGGAGATCGGCACCGCCCTGGAGGAGGCGGTCGGATCCGTCGAGAGCCTCCAACTGCGGGTCACCGCCCAGTACCACGACCTTCCGCAGGTACCGCCCGAGGTCGCCGCCGCACTGGGCGACGCCGTCCGCGAGGCCCTGAACAACGTACGGCGCCACGCGGGCACCGGACACGCCTACCTCACCGCCACCAGGGACCCGGACGCACGCGGGGGAGCCGTCGTCACCGTCGTCGACCGGGGGCCCGGATTCGACCCCGAGCACTGCGAACCCGGCCTCGGCCTGCGCGGCTCGGTCCACGGCCGGATGGCGGAGGTGGGGGGCCGGGCGACCGTGGACACCGCCCCCGGCGAAGGAGTACGGGTGGAGCTGAGATGGCCCGGGTGATCACCGTCTCGGTGGTCGACGACGACCGGATGCTCCTCGACGGCCTGCGGGCCTGGCTCGGCGGCGTGCCGGAGCTGCGGCTCGTGGCGACCGCCGCCACCGTCGGCGAACTCCTCGGCGCGCCGGACGCGCAGCTCCCGTACGGCTTCGGCGCGACGGGCTACGCCCCTCCCGACATCGTCCTCCTCGACCTCGTCCTGCGCGACGGCTCCGCCCCCGCCGACAACATCCGGCGCCTGCTGCGCACCGGGAGCCGCGTCCTGATGATCAGTACGGTGCCGGACCGCTCCAGGATCATCGAGGCCGTCCGGGCCGGCGCCGACGGTTACCTGACCAAGGACCACGACCTGCCGACCCTCGTCGCCGCCATCAAGGACCTCGCGTCGGGCAGGGGAGCCCTCTCCGCGGAACTCGCCTTCGCCTGCGCCCACGACGACAGCCCCGCACGCCCCCGGCTCTCGCCCCGGGAACGCCAGATCCTGCTCGACTACGCCTCCGGGCTGACCCTGAAGTCCGCCGCCCGGCGCGCCGGCATCACGGTGCATACCGCCAAGGACTACCTGGACCGGGTCAAGGCCAAGTACCAGCAGGCGGGCCGCCCCACCCACACCAAGCTCGACCTGGCCCAGCGGGTACGGGAGGACAGTCTCGAGGGGGGCTGACCACCCGCACAAGCCCCCCAAACGGACGGCTACAACGGGCACGGGCACCGACCGTACCGTCGTCCCGGCGGCGCCTCGGAGGGCCCGCCGGAAAGGGGACGAGCCGGTGTCGATTTTCTGGCCGGCGCTGCCGGAGGACTGTGCCGTCGCGGGCCCGAACGGCGGCCCGCACCCGAGGCGGGGGGAACTCATCGGCCGCGGTCCCGAGCTGGGGCAGATCATGATGGCGCTGACCGCCGCCCGGTCCGGGCGCGGCGGGGCGCTCTTCGTCACCGGCGAGCCCGGTGTCGGCAAGACCCGGCTCGCCACGGAGGCCCTCGCCGTGGCCGCCGAGACGAACATGGTCACGGTACGGGGCCGGGCCAGCGCGGTCGGCCCGCCCGTCCCGTACCGGCCGCTGGTCGAGGCCCTGCTCCTGCTGGCCCGCGCCGGCCTGCTGCCCGATTCGGACGAACTCGGCAGCTACGGGCCGGTCCTGGTCCGGCTGCTGGGCGGTGCCCGGGACACGCAGGCCGACGCCGCGTCGCACCTCATGGTCGCCGAAATGCTGCTGCGCCTGCTCGCCGTCGTCGGACAGCGCCGGGGCTGCCTGCTCGTCCTCGACGACCTGCACGACGCCGACGCCGGAACACTGGCGGTCGTCGAATACCTCCTCGACAACATCGGGCAACAACCGGCCGCGCTCCTCCTCGTCACCGGTTGCGCACCCTGCGCGGCCACCGAACTGGCCGTACAGGCCCGCCAGCGCGGGGCCGCGACGATGCTCGACCTCAGTCCCCTCAGCCGCCCCGACGTGCACCTGCTCATCGCGGCCGAGCTGCGCGTCCCCCCGGCCGAGGTCTGCCCCGACCTCGTCGACCGCGCGGTGGACAGCAGCGCCGGGATCCCCTTCGTCGTCAAGGAGCTCGTCCACGACCTCTCCGGCCGTCCGGCCTCCCACGACCCGCGGACACCGTCCGTACCGCCCACCGTCGCGGACAGCGTCCGGCGCCGCACCGAGCGGCTCGGCCCGCTCGGCGTGGAACTCCTGGGCATGGCCGCCCTGTTCGGCCGGCGCTTCGCGCTGCCCGTGCTGGAGCGCGCGATCGGCCGCGACCACGCCGAGCTGTCCGCGGTCCTGCGCGCCGCGGTCGCCTGCTACCTGATCACGCCGGACGGGCCGGGCACGCAGTGGTACACCTTCCGCCACCGGCTGGCGGCCGAGGCCCTGCTCGACGACCTCGGACCGGGGGAGCGGGCCAGGCACGTACGGCGTGCGGCACGCGCCCTGACCGACCTGCACCCCGGGCTGCCCGGAGCATGGTGCGAGCACGCCGCCCGGCTGCACGAGCACGCCGGCGACACCCCCGAAGCAATCCGGCTGTACTGCGAGGCGGCCGGGCGGGCCACGGGCGAGGGGGCCGTGGACCGGGCGGCGGAGCTGCTCACCCGGGCCCACCGGCTCGTCGAACCCGGCACCGCACCCGAACTGCACGCCACGGTGCTGGAGCGACTGCTGGACGCCGTCGCCTGCTCGGCCCGCTTCGACCGCCTGCCCGCGCCCGCCGCCATCCTGGACACCCTCGGCGGGGACGGCGGCGAGCACGACATCCCCGCCCAGCGGCGGGCCGGACTCCACGCCCGGCTGAGCGACATCGCCACCCTGACGGGCCGCCCCGCCGAAGCCCTGTGGCACCTCGACATCGCCCGCTCGCTGCTCGGCGGCCGCCCCGCCGACCACTACGCGGCCCTCGTGGACCTCTCGGCCGTGCAGGTGGAACTGAGCCGGCTCGCCCCCGACCGGCTGCACACCGCCACCCGGTACGCCCACCGGGCCCTGGAGGCCGCCCAGCGCGCCGACCTGCCGGACGTGGCGTGCCGGGCCCTGCTGCTGCTCGGCCAGCTGGCCCGGGAACAGGACGAGCCGACGGCCGCCGCCCACTTCGGGCGGGCCCGCGCCATCGCCCTCGCACGCAGGCTCCCCGTCCCGCGCATGGCCGCCGACGTGCACCTGGCCACCGTCGCCGCGAGCCACGACGGCCGGCCGACCCGGATGGAAAAGGCCCGGCAGGAGGCCCTGGGCATGGGCCTGCTGCCCCTGGCCCACGAAACCGGCTTCGTCCTCGCACTCGACCGGATCCAGCACGGCCGCTTCGACGAGGCCGGGGACCGGATCCGGGAGGCCGCGGCCGACGCGTCACGCCTCGGACTGGGCCGCCCCCTGGCCATGCTGCGGCTCGCCGAGGCCGTACGGTACGCCCACCAGGGCCGCCGCGCCGAGATGCGCGGGGCACTGGAGCGACTGGCCCCGCTGCTCGACGCGGCGCCCGGGGTGCGCGCGATGTCGTACGGGCTGGCGCGGGCGTTCTGCTCGCTGCTGGAGGAACAGCACGAGGCGGCCGGGCAGGAATTCGCCCAGGCCCTCGCCTACGACGCGGAGAATCCCGCGATCGGCGGCTTCGGCAAGCACGGCATCGTCCTGCTGCTCGGCGTGCTGGCCGGCCGCATGGGCCGGCGCCACCACACCGAGGTCACGCGGGCGAGCGCCAGTGGCACCCGCTGGAACCACCAGTTCGCCGGCCTGGCGCACGCCGTGCTGCTGGGCCGCGAGGGAAGCCCCGACGAGGCGACGGCCGCCGCGGGCAAGGCACTGGAGGCGGCCGAACCCTTCCCCATGGCACGCCGGCTGTCCCTGCGCCTGGTCGCGCAGTCGGCGTACGAGGACGGCTGGGGCACCCCGGTCGAGTGGCTGCGCGAGGCGGAGGAGTACTTCCACGACGCCGATCTCCAGGCGGTCGCCGGAGCCAGCCGGGCGCTGCTGCGCGGGATGGGCGCGCCGGTCAGGCAGCGGCGCACGGGCACCGAACGGGTCCCTCCGGAGTTGCGCCGGTGCGGGATCACCGTCCGCGAGTTCGAAGTGGCCCGGCTGGTCGCCGAGCGCATCAGCAACAAGGACATCGCCGGCCGGCTGCACATCTCGCTGCGCACCGTCGAGAAGCACGTGGCGAGCCTCCTCCAGAAGACCGGCCACCCGAACCGGACGGCCTTCGCGGTCGCCGCCCGCGACCGGGAGGGCCTGTAGCGGCCGTTGCGAACGGCGGGTCCGTGCGGGGGTGCGCCGAGCCCCCGCACCGACCCGGCGGGTCAGTCAGGGTTCTCCGGCGCGTGCGGAGACTTGCAGCAGGTGCTGTTGCTGCTCGTCGGGCTGACGGTGGCGGCAGCACTCTGCGTGTTGGCCTCCGTGCGCGGAAGCTTGAGGACGCTCATCCGGATCACCTCCTCGAAGGTCGGGCGCGCGGGTCGCACGCCTGGTGTCGATTCGTTACCGGCCGATCGGCACGTCCGACTCAACGCCATCCGCTCCACCCGCACATGGGCGCCGGCCCCGCATAATCTCCGCCCGCGCCCCCCACCGGAGCGCCGGTCCGAACGCGGCGGAATGGTGGTGGTGCGCACCCTCGGGCCGGCGGCGCGCGGTGTGGTAGGGACCGGCGATGTCAGACCCGGTGGCTAGCCTCGGCGCATGTCTGAGACTTCCACGGGTGAGCCCGACGACGTGAATGCCCCGCAGCCCGGCCCGCGGTGGACCGTGCAGTGGTCCGACGGGCCGGTGCCGGACCACCGGCGGCTGCGCTCCCTCGTCGGGCACAGCGGCCCGGTGCGCTCGGTGGCCACGGCGGTCGTCGACGGCAGGCCGGTCGTGGTCTCGGGCAGCCGCGACAACACCGTGCGCATATGGGACCTGGCGACGGGCGCACAGCTCCACGATCCGGTCACCGGCCGCACCGACCCGGTGTCCTCGACGACGACCGAGGTCCTGTCCGTGGCCACGGCGGAGGCCGACGGGAGGCCAGTGGCCCTCACGCTCCACGGCGACGATTCCGTCCTCGTGTGGGACCTGGCCACCGGCCGCCCGGCCGGTGAGTTCGTCAGGCTGGTGGAGAGCACCGTCCTGGACGAGCGCCCCGTAGCCCTCACCCTCGGGGCCGACAGGACCCTGCGCGTGTCGGACCTGCTCACCGGCCAACGGGTCGGCTCCTTCTCGCCGGCGGCCGGCCTTGCGACCCTGGACGGCCGCCGTGTCGTCCTCACCGTCGACGACATCGACGTGGACCGGACGGTGCGCGTGTGGGACCTGCTCACCGGCCGCCAACTGGCCCGGTCGCTGGAGGTGGAGAGGACCGTCGGCCTCGACGGACAGGTGTTCGTGGTCACGGCCGGGGAGGACGGGCAGGAGCGGCAGCTCTGGGACCTGGCCACGGGAGGGCCGGTCCCGGCCCCCGAGGCCGCAGCGGCCCTGTCCGACGGCGAGGACCTGCCCGGCGCCTCCACCGTGACGGTGGTGAACGGGCGCGTCGTCGCCGTCGGGCCGGAGGGCGAGGAGCCCCGGTTCATCGGTCCGCTCGCCCTCGCCCGCCAGAACGGCGCCCTGGGACGGACCCGGGCGCGGGAGACCGCGGTGCTGGACGGGCGTACCGTCGCCCTCACGGCCGAGGCGGACGGGTCCCTGCGCATCTGGGACCTGGCGGACGACCGGCAGCGCGTGAACGGCGTGCGCGTGATCCGGAGCATCGGTCCGAACGGGGCCTCGCCGACCCTCCCGCCCGGCCCGGAGCAGGACGCGGACCTGTGGCACCGCGTCTCCGGCCGCGGGAGCGGCGCTTGCGACAGCGGCGATCCGGTCGCCCTCACCGTGGAGCGGGACGGCACGGTGGTGGTACGGGACCGCGCCACCGGGAGGCCCGTGGGCCCGCCGCTGACCGGCCACACCGACGAGGTCCGGGACGTGGCCACCACGGTGCTGGACGGCCGTCCGGTGGCCGTCACCGCGGGCGCCGACCACACGCTCCGCACCTGGGACCTCACCCACGCCCACGCGGACGGCCCGCCCCGTACCGGACACACCAAGACGGTCACCGCGATCACCACCGCCGTCGTCGACGGGAGCCCGGTGGCCGTCACGGCAGGAGCGGACCGCGCCCTGCACGTCTGGAACCTGGCCACCGGGCAGCAGGTCACGGCCCCCGTGACGGGCCTGGAGGGCGGCGTGACCGCCATGGTCGCATCGGTGGCCGACGGCCGGCCGGTGGCCGTGACCGCGGGATCCGGCGACGCACTGCACCTGCTGGACCCGGCGGGCGGGGGGCACCGCCACGAGCCCGTCACCAGCCACCACGGCCGGGTGCTGGCCCTGGCCACGGCGACCCTGGACGGCCGGCCCGTCGTCGTCACGGCCGGCGCCGACCGCACCCTGGCCGTCTGGGACCTCGACGGGCGCCGGATGGTCGGCGAGCCGCTCACCGGTCACTCCAGCCGGGTGACCGCCGTCGCGACGGCGGAGCTGGCGGGGCGGCCCGTCGCGGTCTCCGGAAGCTGGGACAGGACCGTGCGGCTGTGGGACCTCACCACCGGCAGCCAGATCGGCGAACCCCTGACCGGCCACACCGACTGGGTGACCTCGGTGGCCACCACGCTGGTGGACGGCAGGCCCGCCGCGATCAGCAGGAGCCGGGACAGGACGGTGTGCCTGTGGGACCTGGCCACCATGAGGCGGATCGGTGGCGTGGAGACCGGCCACCCGGACCCGAACGGGCCGATGGCCGTCACGGCCGGGGAGGACGGGCGGCCCGTGGTGGCCATCGGGCAGGGGCAGACCGTGCGGTTCTGGGACCTCGTCGGAGGGTGCGAAGCGGCGGACGAGTACGTGCTCCCGCTCGCGGTGGGCGCGCTCGCGGCCGCTCCGGGCGGCCGGCTCGTCGCCGGTTTCGGTCCGGAGGTGGCGGTGCTGCGCCCGATCGCAGGTTGACTCAATCGGACCGTACCCCTCCGGTCGATCGGGAGAATCTCAGGAGCAACAGGCGGTGATCCGGTGTGCGGGGGTGGCGAGTCAATTCTCCCCTGCCGTACGGCGGTTCGCCGATCCCCCCAGCACCGTGAGAGGTACCACGATGACCACACCCCGCGTCAGGCGTTACGCAGCCCGCGCGTTGACCATGACAGTGGCGGCCTGCGCCGTCGCGGCGGCGACCGTCCTGCCGGCATCCGCCGCCGACCAGCCCACACGACAGCTGCTCATGGCGGACTGCGCCTCGGGCGAGGGCAAGTGCACGTTCAACTCGCCCAAGCTCGGGGAGGCGTACCTGGGTGAGCTCCGCCAGGTGTCGAACTCGCTGTTCAACTGCAGCACGTCCGACTCCACCCAGTCGATGACGTGGGACGACACGGTGGGCTCCACCGACTCGCTGGGCGTCTCCGTCACGGCGGGAGGCACCATAGCGGGCATCGTTGACCTGAGCGTAACGGCGAGTTACAGCCACACTTGGTCGAGCAGTCATTCCGAGAGCAGCTCGCTCAATATGACGGTGAAGCCGGGCGAGGTGGGCTGGATCTCACGGGCCCAGGTGATGCAGAAGGTCTCCGGTACCTGGCAGACCCACTATGACAGCCCGAAGTGGAGCCACTACTACTGGTTCTTCCAGGACACGATCACCAGCCCGGCCAAGAACGGCACGGACGGCAAGAGCAACGCGGTGGTGGTGAAGACCCGCAAGATGACCGCCGCGGAGAAGCGCTCCTGCTCCGCCGAGTCCCACCGCGGCCGCACCTTCGTCCAGGCCCGCTGAACCCCACCCGGCCCCCACCCGGCCCCGACCCGCTCCCAGGGTCGGGGCCGGGTGTCTTTCTACCCCCCCCGGGGCCCCGCGCCAGGGACGTACTTCTGCCGAAAGGGAATGGTCGCCGGCTTTTAGCCGGTGTTTATGAGGGTGTCAAGTCCCGAGATTCCGGAACATGACCCGGGTATGGCCCCCGGGGCTTACTTGTGGTGCGGGCCTCACCGGAAACAAAACGAGGCAGACGGAAGAGTCACCGCACAGTCCGGAAAACCGGACACCTCATATATCCCTCTTCATCGGTAGGAGAAACTCATGAACCGCAAGATGCAGACCAACAGCTCTGTCCGTTCCACCCGTCGCGGCTTCCGTATCGCGACTCTGGTCGCCGCGGCAGCTGTGGTCACCGGCGGAGTCGTCCTTCCGGCTTCCATGGCTTCGGCCGCTCCGGTGAGCCAGGTGGCTACGGCCCTTCCGACCGCCGGAGGCGCCGGAGGTGACGGTGGCAAGGGCGGTACCGGCGGTCTCGTCGGTGGCGCCGGTGGTGCCGGCGGCTCCGGTGGCGGCAGCGTCACGGGCACCGGTGGTAAGGGCGGCAACGGTGGTGGCGGTGGGGACGGCTTCCTGCTCGGTGGCGCCGGTGGCGGTGGCGGCGGTGGCGGCGAGGGCCGTGTCGGTGGCGCCGGTGGTAACGGCGGCGACGGCGGCTTCGGTGTCCTCCAGGGCGGCAACGCCGGTGGCGGCGGCGGGGGCGGCGACGGCTTCCTCAAGGGCGGCGCCGGCGGCAACGGCGGTAACGGCGGCTTCAGCTTCTTCAACGGAGGCGCCGGCGGCAAGGCCGGGGACGGTGGCATCGGTGGCCTGATCGGTGGCATCGGTGGCAACGGTGGCGCGGGTGGCGGCAGCCTCTTCTGATCCGCTCACCGCACCGCAGTAACCGGCTCAACGGGTGGAGGCCTCCGGGCCTCCACCCTCCCACCCCCCTTCCCCTCGTCCCACCCCTTTCTCATCCCCCCACATCGGTATTTGCGGAAACGGAGAACCCCCTCATGTTCACGAAGTCCTGGCAGCGTCCGATCATCCTGGTCACGGCCTCTCTGGCCCTCGTCACCGGTACGGCGTGCGCCGCGCAGGCGTCCCAGTCCCACACCCCCACGGGCTTCAGTGCCTCGGCCCCGGCCGACCAGCCCGAGCACTGCATCGGTTTCGGTGCCGGCGGCAAGGGCGGAGAGGGTGGCAAGGGCGGCAGTGGAGGTGAGCCCGGTCAGCCGGGTGAGCCCGGCCAGCCCGGCGGAGTGGGTTGCCTGAAGTTCGAGGACCTCCCCGACAAGCCGAAGGCAGACCTGACGGTGGTGGACAAGGTGCGGATCGTGCTGATCGTGCTGGCGGCCGACGACCCGGACGAGACGACGAAGAAGATCGCCGACAAGTACAAGATCTCGGACGAGCAGATCGACACCTGGAAGCAGTACTACGTCGACGGCGACTGGTTCGCCCTGATGGGAGACACCCTCCGCTGAGGCGACACACAGGCGGACAACCGGGGCCTCGCCCCCTCCCCAGCGCCCCGGCCTGCAGCAGGCCGGGGC
>NZ_JBSGXU010000238.1:0-11445 GCF_053610205.1 Streptomyces sp. NPDC054932
GCCCGGGCCCTGGCGGCCACGCAGGCGGCCTCCTGAGGCCGCTGCCCGTTCCGCTGCCCTTCCGTCGCCGACGGGCCGCAGCGGCCCGTCAGAGCAGGGCGTCGCGGAGCGCTCCGCCCGCCTCCGCCACGATCTCCGTGACGGACTGCGCGGGCCTTGCGAGGCTGAAGCGGACCTCGCCCCCCGGGGCCACGGTGAAGCCGTGGACCGCCGGGCGGGGCAGGCTGTTGTAGGCGTAGTGGGCGGTGAAGAAGTACGCACCGGTGTCCGGGACGCCGATCAGGTCGCCGGGGGCGAGCAGCGGCAGCTCGCGGGCCGCGGCGAGCAGGTCGCCCGCGAAGCAGGCGGGGCCCGCGACGTCCTGGGCCACCGGGTCGCCGGTCTTCGGGGTGCCCTTCGCGTCGTAGGGCAGGATCCGCACCGGCCAGGCCGCCGGGGCGTACGCCGTGCGGGTCGCCAGCTGGACCCCGGCGTGGGTGAGCGCGATCGGCCGGGATCCGCTGGTCTTGGTGTACTCGACGCGGGCCAGCACCAGGCCGTGCTCGGCCAGCAGGGACCGGCCGAACTCGGTGACCAGGCCGTACGAGCCGTCGAAGAGTGCGGGGACCGCCTCGCGCAGGGCGTGGACGTACTGCGCGTACGTCGGGGTCCGCTCGTCCGAGGCGAAGTTCACCGGCAGGCCGCCGCCGATGTCGAGGGTGTCGACCTGACGCCGTCCGGCCGCCGTGTTGATCTCTTCGGCCAGTGCGTGCAGCTCCCGTACGCCTTGTGCGATCAGGGTCAGGGGGACGCCCTGGGAGCCCGAGTGGATGTGCAGGCGGGTCAGCCACGGCCGGTCCAGAAATGCCCGTACGAGCCACTCGCGTGCGCCGGGATCGCGTACGGCGACACCGAACTTCGAGGTCGACGTCGCCGTGGACAGCGCGTCGATGGCTCCCGCGCCGGTCTGCGGATTGATCCGGACGCCGATCGGGGCCGTGGTGGGCGCCGCGGCGACGAGCACGTCGAGGCGCTCCAGCTCCTGCCGGTTGTCGGCGTTGACGGCGATCCCCAGCGCCAGGGCCTCGCGCAGCTCGGCCACCGTCTTGGCGGGGGAGTCCAGGACGGTCCGGGAGGCGGGGACCCCGGCCGCCCGGGCCAGTGCCAGCTCGCCGGGGCTGGCCACCTCGCAGCCGATGCCGGCGTCGGCGAGCAGCCGCAGGACCGGGACGAGCGGGGCGGCCTTGACGGCGAAGGCGTGCAGGGCGGGGGTACCGGGCGCCAGGGCGTCCGCGAAGGCGCTGGTCAGGGCGGCGGCGGAGGCCCGGATCCCGTCGGTGTCCAGCAGACAGACCAGGGGCTGCGAGACGTCGGCCCCGCCCACGAGCCCCTGTTCGACGGCGGCCTGCACGGCCAGGTCCCGGCGCGCGGCGGTGTCCCGGCCCACATCCGTGTTTGCAGCCATGTCCGCCATCCCATCATCCGACGGGGCCGCCCGCAGCTGTTGACTGAATCTATTCAGGGGGAGACTATGTGAATAGATTGACCAACATCGGAGGAGGCACCGCCATGTCAGGACCCCGCCCCGTACGTGCCGCGCGAGGCACCGAGCTCAGCACCCTGGGATGGCAGCAGGAGGCCGCGCTGCGGATGCTCCAGAACAACCTCGACCCCGAGGTCGCCGAGCACCCCGACAAGCTCGTCGTCTACGGCGGCACCGGCAAGGCCGCCCGCGACTGGCGCTCGTACGACGCCATGGTCCGCACCCTGCAGACCCTCAAGCAGGACGAGACGATGCTCGTCCAGTCCGGCCGCCCGGTCGGCGTGATGCAGACCCACGAGTGGGCGCCGCGCGTCCTGCTCGCCAACTCCAACCTCGTCGGCGACTGGGCCAACTGGGAGGAGTTCCGCCGCCTGGAGAACCTCGGCCTGACCATGTACGGCCAGATGACGGCCGGCTCGTGGATCTACATCGGCACCCAGGGCATCCTCCAGGGCACCTACGAGACCTTCGCCGCCGTCGCCGCGAAGAAGTTCGGCGGCACCCTCGCGGGCACCATCACCCTCACCGCCGGCCTCGGCGGCATGGGCGGCGCCCAGCCGCTGGCCGTGACGATGAACGACGGCGTCGCGATCTGCATCGACGTCGACCCGCGCGCCATCGACCGCCGCATCGAGCACCGCTACCTGGACGTCAAGGCCGACAACCTGCGCCACGCCCTCCAGCTGGCCGTAGAGGCCCGCGACGCCCGCAAGCCGCTCTCCATCGGCCTGCTCGGCAACGCCGCCGAGCTGCTCCCGCAGATGCTCGCCGAGGGCGCCCCGATCGACATCGTGACGGACCAGACCTCCGCCCACGACCCGCTCGCGTACCTGCCCGTCGGCGTCGACTTCGACGACATGGCCTCCTACGCCGCCAAGGACCCGGCGGGCTTCACCACCCGCGCCCGCGAGTCCATGGCCAAGCACGTCGAGGCCATGGTCGGCTTCATGGACGCCGGCGCCGAGGTCTTCGACTACGGCAACTCCATCCGCGGCGAGGCCCAGCTGGCCGGCTACGACCGCGCCTTCGCCTTCCCCGGCTTCGTCCCCGCCTACATCCGCCCGCTCTTCTGCGAGGGCAAGGGCCCCTTCCGCTGGGCGGCGCTGTCCGGCGAGGCCTCGGACATCCACAAGACCGACAAGGCGATGCTGGAGCTCTTCCCGGAGAACGAGTCCCTGCACCGCTGGATCAAGATGGCGGGCGAGCGCGTCCACTTCCAGGGCCTGCCCGCGCGCATCTGCTGGCTCGGCTACGGCGAGCGCGACAAGGCGGGCGAGCGCTTCAACGAGATGGTGGCCGACGGCACCCTCGCCGCGCCGCTGGCCATCGGCCGCGACCACCTCGACTGCGGCTCGGTGGCCTCCCCCTACCGCGAGACCGAGGCCATGCTGGACGGCTCCGACGCGATCGCCGACTGGCCGCTGCTCAACGCCATGGTCAACGTGGCCTCCGGCGCCTCCTGGGTCTCCATCCACCACGGCGGCGGCGTCGGCATGGGCCGCTCGATCCACGCGGGCCAGGTCACGGTCGCCGACGGCACCGCGCTCGCCGGCGAGAAGATCCGCCGCGTGCTCACCAACGACCCGGGCATGGGCGTCATCCGGCACGTCGACGCTGGCTACGACATCGCCGAGTCGGTGGCCGACGAGCGCGGCGTCCGCGTCCCGATGCGTGAGGGCGACTCCGCGTGAGCGAGGCAGACGTCACGGGCGCGGCCTCCGGTGGGGCCGCGTCGTTCCACGGCATGTGGGCCGAGCTCGCCCCCATCGGCCGCAACGCCGACACCGGCGGGTACCGCCGGTACGCCTGGAGCGGGGCCGACGCCGACTGCCGGACCTGGTTCCAGGAGCAGGCCGAGGCGCGCGGGCTGACGTACGAGACCGACCGCAACGGCAACCAGTGGGCCTGGCTCGGCGACCCCCTCGCCGGGGACGCCGTGGTCACCGGCTCGCACCTGGACTCCGTCCCCGACGGCGGGGCCTTCGACGGCCCCCTCGGGGTGGTGTCCTCCTTCGCGGCACTGGACGAGCTCCGCAGGAGGGGCGCGGAGTTCTCCAGGCCACTTGCCATCACCAACTTCGGTGACGAGGAAGGGGCCCGCTTCGGGCTCGCCTGCGTCGGCTCCCGGCTCGCCGCCGGACAGCTGACCAAGGAGAAGGCCTACGAGCTGCGCGACGCCGACGGCATCGCGCTGCCCCAGGCCATGGAGGCCGCCGGATACGACCCCGAGACCATCGGGGCCGACCCCGAACGCCTGGGCCGCATCGGCGCCTTCGTCGAGCTGCACGTGGAGCAGGGCCGGGCCCTGGACCTCTCCGGGGACCGGGTCGGCATCGCCTCCGCCATCTGGCCGCACGGCCGCTGGCGGTTCGACTTCCGCGGCGAGGCCAACCACGCCGGCACCACCCGGCTGGTCGACCGGCGCGACCCGATGCTCACGTACGCGGCGACCGTGCTGGCCGCCCGTACCGAGGCGGCCCTCGCCGGGGCCGTCGCCACCTTCGGCAAGATCTCGGTCGAGCCCAACGGGGTCAACGCCATTCCGTCGCTGGTGCGCGGCTGGCTCGACTCCCGCGCCGCCGACCAGGCCACCCTCGACACGGTCGTCACCGCCATCGAGAAGGCCGCCCGCGAGCGCGCCGACCAGGACGGCATCGACCTCGGCATCGTCCGGGAGTCCTTCACCCCGGTCGTCGAGTTCGAGCACGCCCTGCGCGACGAGATGAACCGGATCCTGGGCGGGGCCGTCCCCGTCCTCGGGACCGGGGCGGGACACGACGCCGGGATCCTCTCCGCCGCCGTCCCGACCGCGATGCTGTTCGTACGGAACCCGACCGGCGTCTCCCACTCCCCGCGGGAGTTCGCCGCCGAGGACGACTGCGTGGCAGGCGTCCTCGCCCTCGTCGACGTACTGGAAGGCCTGGCATGTCGCTGACGACGTACTGGCTGGAGCACGCCTGGCTCGGCACCCATGTCGAGCCGGGCGTCGCCCTGGAGGTGACCGCCGAGGGCCGCATCGGTGCCCTGCGCACCGGCGTGAGCAGCCCGCCGCCCGGTGCGGAGGTGCTGCGCGGCCTGACGATCCCGGGGCTGGCCAACGCGCACAGCCACGCTTTCCACCGGGCCCTGCGGGGCACCGTCCAGGTCGGCTCGGGCACCTTCTGGACCTGGCGCGACCTCATGTACAAGGTCGCCCAGAACCTCACCCCCGACAGCTACTTCGCGCTCGCCCGCGCCGTCTACGCCGAGATGGCGCTGGCCGGCATCACCAACGTCGGCGAGTTCCACTACGTCCACCACGCGCCCGGCGGCGCCGCGTACGCCGACCCGAACGCCATGGGCGAGGCCCTGATCGAGGCCGCCGCCGCGGCCGGCATCCGGATCACCCTCCTGGACACCGCGTACCTGTCCTCCGGCTTCGGCGAGGCCCCCAACAGCCACCAGCTGCGCTTCTCCGACGGCACCGCCGATGCCTGGGCGGTGCGCGCGAGCGCGCTCAAGCCCCGCGAGCACGCCCTGATCGGCGCCGCCATCCACTCGGTGCGCGCCGTGCCCGCCGCCGAACTGGCCACCGTGGCCGACTGGGCCGAGGAGCGCCGGGCGCCCCTGCACGTCCACCTCTCGGAGCAGACCGCCGAGAACGACGCCTGCCGGGCCGCCCACGGGCGCACCCCGACCCAGCTGCTGGCCGACCACGGAGTGCTCGGCCCGCGCACCACCGGCGTCCACAACACGCACCTCACCGATGTGGACATCGCCCTCCTCGGCGGGACCACCACCGGCACCTGCATGTGCCCCACCACCGAACGCGACCTCGCGGACGGCATCGGCCCGGCGACCCGCCTCCAGCACGCGGGCAGCCCGCTGTCCCTGGGCAGCGACAGCCATGCGGTGATCGACCTGCTCGAAGAGGCCCGCGCGATGGAGCTGAACGAGCGCCTGCGCAGCCGGACCCGGGGCCACTGGACGGCGAACGCCCTGCTCAGCGCCGCGACCGAGGACGGCCACGCCGCCCTCGGGCTCCCGGAGGCCGGGCGCCTGGAGGCCGGCGCGCTCGCGGACTTCACCACGATCGCGCTGGACTCCGTACGCACGGCCGGTCCGCTGCCGCGGCTGGGGGCCGAGACGGCGGTCTTCGCCGCCACCGCCTCGGACGTCCGCCACACGGTGGTCGGCGGCCGCCACGTGGTCCGCGACGGCCACCACACCCTGGTCGGGGACGTCCCGACGGCCCTGTCCGAGTCCATCGCGGCCCTGCGCTCCTGACCGTGCCGCCTGCGGCGGGCTCTTCCCCCGCCCCGCCCTTTCGCCGTTTCCCGGGGCTCCGCCCGGTCCGGGCGGAGCCCGGTTTCGGGAAGGGGCGGGGTGGGGGACAAGCAAGCTCTGAGAGGACCCTCATGACCACCACTGCCATCACCAACATCGGCAGCCTCGTCACCAACGACCCCGCCCTCGGCGACGGTTCACCGCTCGGACTGATCGAGAACGCCGCAATCGTCATCGACGGCGACAAGGTCGCCTGGGTCGGCCCCGCGGCACACCTTCCCGCTGCTGACACCGCGTTCGACGCGGCCGGCCGGGCCGTCATCCCCGGCTTCGTCGACTCCCACTCGCACCTCGTCTTCGCCGGCGACCGCACCGCCGAGTTCAATGCCCGGATGTCGGGCCGCGCCTACTCCGCCGGCGGTATCCGCACCACCGTCGCCGCCACCCGCGCCGCCTCCGACGCCGAGCTGGAGGCGGGACTGGTGCGCCACCTCGACGAGGCCCGCCGCCAGGGCACCACCACCTTCGAGACCAAGTCCGGCTACGGCCTCACCGTCGCCGACGAGGCCCGCGCGCTGCGCATCGCCGCCGCGCACACCGAGGAGGTCACCTACCTCGGCGCGCACATCGTCTCCCCGGACTACGCAGAGGACCCGGCCGCCTACGTCGACCTCGTCACCGGCGAGATGCTGGAGGCCTGCGCCCCGTACGCCCGCTGGGTGGACGTCTTCTGCGAGAAGGGCGCCTTCGACGGCGACCAGGCCCGCGCGATCCTCACCGCCGGCGCCGCCGCCGGACTGATCCCGCGGGTCCACGCCAACCAGCTCTCCCACGGGCCCGGCGTCCAGCTCGCCGTCGAGCTCGAAGCGGCCTCCGCCGACCACTGCACCCACCTCACCGACGCCGACGTGGACGCGCTCGCCCAGGCCGCCGGCACCACCGTCGCCACCCTGCTGCCCGGCGCCGAGTTCTCCACCCGCGCCCAGTGGCCCGATGCCCGGCGCCTGATCGATGCGGGTGCGACCGTCGCGCTGTCCACGGACTGCAACCCCGGATCGTCCTACACGAGTTCCATGCCGTTCTGCATCGCGCTCGCCGTCCGCGACATGCGGATGACCCCCGACGAGGCCCTCTGGTCGGCCACGGCCGGCGGCGCCCGCGCCCTGCGCCGCGCGGACATCGGCATCCTGTCCCCCGGAGCCCGCGCCGACCTGGCCCTCCTGGACGCCCCGAGCCACGTCCACCTCGCCTACCGGCCGGGCGTTCCGCTCGTTTCCGCCGTCTGGCAGCGGGGCCGCCGCGTGCACTGACGAACGGTCAATCCCGGGTTGTCCTTTGTCTTCCCTCCGTAAGCCCCCGGGCTTACCTTGAGCCACCGATCTGATGTGTCGTCAGTTATCTGTGGCTCGAGGGGAAGACGAAGGTGTCCGACCGCAAACGCTCCACCGCGCTCGCGCTGGCCTCCGCGCTGGCCGGAACGGCGGTGCTGCTCACCGCCCCCGCTGCCCATGCCGCCGTCGTCGACGTGGCCTACGACTGCAAGACCCCGATCGGGGACAAGTCGGCGGTGTCGCCCATCGACATCAAGGCCGTGAAGGAGGGCGACGGGTACAAGCTGACGATGTCCTTCCAGAAGGGCGTCTCGTCCAGCCCCATCGAGCTCGGCAAGGGCGCGATGAACCCCAGCGCCGTCATCCTCGTCGGCGGCGCCGAGAAGGTGTCCGTACCGGTCTCCGGCCCGCCCAACCCCGAGGCCGTGCCCCCCGACACCCCCATCAGGATCACGGATCTCTCGGGCACCTACACGCCGAAGAAGAGCGGCAAGGTCACCTTCACCGCCGGTGTGCTCACCATCAGGGCGATGAGCACCACGACCACCTGCACCCCCGGCAACAACCCGGGACCGTCGCTGGAACTGGACGTCACGGCGGCCGGCGGCGGCGGTGCGCAGTCCGGCGGCGAGACCACCGGCGACACCCTCCCGCAGACCGGGCCCACCGACTCCGCCCTCGCCCTCGGCACCCTCGGCGGGACGGTGCTGCTCGCCGGCGCCGCGGGCGTGCTCTGGCTGACCCGGCGCGGCCAGCGGGCCCGGTCCTGAACGGAGCGACCCGGTCATGCCCGTGCTCCACACCCTCAAGCGCGCCGGTGCCGTGCTCCTGCTCGCCGCCGCCGTGCTGTACGCGGGCCCCGCGCACCCCGCGGCCGCCGACGAGCCGGGCTGGACCGCCGGGCCCGCCGCCGGTGCGGCCGCGGCGGCCCGCCCGTACTTCTACCTGGCGGGCGCCGCCGGCACCGTGCTGGAGGACCGCCTCGCCCTGGCCAACACCACCGACCGGGAGCGCACCATCACGCTGCGCGGGGCCGACGCCTACAACACCGCCGACGGCGCCCTCGCGGTCCGGCCGACGACCGGCGCCGCCGCCGCGGCCCCCGCCGGGGCCGGTTCCTGGATCAGCTTCGGCGCCGCCACCACCGTGAAGGTCCCGCCCCGCACCCGGGCCGTGGTCCCCTTCACGCTCACCGTGCCGCCCGCGGCCCCGCCCGGCGACCACCCCGCCGCCGTGATCGCCGCCGAGGGCGGCCACGAGGCAGGCGTACGGGTGCACCTGCGGGTCGGCGGCCCCACCCTGGCCGCCCTCACGGTCGAGGACGTCGCCGTACGGGGCCGGGGCCCGGCCGCCGTCATCGCCTACACCCTCGTCAACCGCGGCAACGTGGCCCTCACCCCCGACCTCCGGATCCGCGCCGAGGCCCTCATCGGCGAGGTGTCCGCCCAGCCCCGCGGCCGCACCCTGCCGGTGGAACTGCTCCCCGGTCGGCGGGTGGAGCTCACCGAGCCGTGGCCCGGCGCCCCGGTCGCGGGCCGGGTCCGCGTCACCCTCACCGTGACCGCCCCCGGTGGCGCCCGTGCGGTCGCCACCGGATCGCGCTGGCTCTTCCCCCCGGGCCTCGCCGGCTGGACCGGGGCCGGGCTGCTCGGCCTCGGTGCGACCACCGCGGCCGCGCTGTACCTCGTACGCGGCCGGCGGACCGCCCCGGTCCCGGCGCCGGACGCGCCGCCCGCGGCCGGACCGACCCCTGCACCGCACCACGAACTGACGGGAGCCGCCAGGTGAGAAGAGTCGCAGCCCTGCTGGCCGCGGGGCTGGCGGTGTGCGCCCTCGCGGTGTTCCCCGCGGCCCCGGCCGCCGCCGCCGAGGGCAGGCCGACCGTGGCGCTCTCGCTCCAGGAGGCCGCCAAGGGCACCGGGATCACCGTCACCGGTACCGGCTGGCCGGCCAGGACGCTGGTGATGCTGCTGGTCTGCGGGCAGAACATGATCGGCGGCACCAACAGCTGTGCCAACGCCGACGGCGCAGCCGTCTCGGTCACCGACGACGGGCGCTTCACCGCCCAGCTGCCCGTGGTGGCACCGCCCAAGCCCTGCCCCTGCATCGTCAACGTCACCTCCGTCAACGGCGACCAGTCCACCGTCGCGGCTCCCTTGAAGATCACCGACCACCCGGTCGCCGAGCTGCCCGCCGAATCCGGCACGGCCCGCCTCGCGATGCTCACCGGGGTCCGGCTGGAGGGCGAGGACGGGGTGCTGACCTGGTTCGGCGCCCCGCCCACCCGGAAGTTCAAGGTCACCGTCGGCAACCTCGGCCCGGTCCCGGTCAAGGACCCGGTCTTCCAGCTCGGCACCGCGCACGGCGTGTTCGCCCCGCTGTGGGAGGAGACCCGCTGGAAGGGCACCGTCCCGCCCGGCGGCAAGGCGGAGATCGCCCTGGACGTGGTCCTCGCCGCGGGCGCCCACGGCGACTACACGATCTCCCTCAAGTACGGCGAGACCGTGGTGGCCACGCAGCCCTGGGGCGTGGCCCGCCCGTACGGGGTGCTGCTCTTCTGGGGCCTGCTCCTGCTGGTGATCCCGGCCGCGGTCTTCCGTATCGGCATGGCCGTCGTCGACCGGGTCCGGCCGCGCGCCGCGACGGCCGCCGGCCGCCACCGGGGCGGTCCCCCGGACGCGGCCCGGGCCGTGACGGCCCGGCTGCCCCGGCTGCCCGCCCTGCCCACGCTGCGAGGAGCCGCGCCCGCCGCCCGCTCCGAGCGGCGGGGAGAGGCCCCCCAGACCACCACGGCGGTCCTGCCGTGGTTCACCCCGGACAGCGCGCCGGAGTCAGCACCACAGACGTCCGCACCGTCTGAGAACCGTTCGACGACGAAGGGACCATTGTGAAGACCCAACGGAGGGTGAGCGCGGCCGTGGTCGCGCTGCTGCTCGGCGGCGCGGGCATTGCCATGGCGGCTTCTCCCGCTCAGGCCGCCGAGGCCACGTTCAAGGTCAAGTGCGTGCCGCCGGCCGGCGGCGGCGCCCCGGTGGAGGGCGAGACCACCGCGAAGATCACCGCCCCGGCGACGGCCAAGGTCGGTGACGAGGTCGACGTGTCCTGGGAGACGGTCAAACCGGCCTCGAACAACACGGACCTGATGGACATCCCGCAGGACGCGGTCCAGCCCACCGGCTGGATCACGGTGGGCGGCGGTGGCGGGGAGCTGAAGGTCGTCGGGGAGAAGAAGAACCCGCCGATCCCCAAGAAGGCCCCCATGGTGATGTCCACGATGAAGGGCAAGCTGAAGCTGACCAAGGCCGGCAAGATCAGCCTGACCCCCGGCAAGTACGACGTCGCCGTCACCTTCTCCTTCGGCACCTTCGTCACCAAGTGCGCGCCGGTCGGGGAGGTCAAGGGCGGGGCCACCATCGACGTGTCGGCCGGCTCCAGCGGCGGTACGACCGGCGGCTCCACGACCACCGGCGGCTCCACCACGGGTGGCTCCACGACCGGTGGCTCCACGACCACTGGCGGCTCCACCACCGCCTCGGGCGGATCGGCCTCGGGCGGCGGAGGCGGCCAGACCGACTTCCCGGGCAAGGCGGTCGAGGTGGCCTTCGACTGCGGGCCGGTGGTCCCGGGGGGCATCAAGACCCCGGTCACGATCAACGCGAAGAAGAACGGCGGCAGCTACGACCTGACGGTCAAGACCGCCAAGGGCGCGATGGCGGCGCCCATGGCCCTGCCCGCCGGCGCGCTCAAGCCCTCGATGGACGTGAAGCTCGGCGGGGCGGACAGCGGCACGGTCAAGGTCTCCGGCCCGGCCAACGCGGAGCCGATCCCGGACAAGGCACCGGTCAGCCTCAGCGACATGACCGGCACCTACAAGCCCGGGAAGAGCGGCAAGGTGACGCTGAGCCCGGACCAGCTGACGATCGACGTCACGATGGCCCCCGGCGCCACCCCGATCAACGTCCCCTGCAAGGCGACGAGCAGCGGCGTCTCGCTGGAACTGGACACCACCGCCCAGCCGGGCGGCTCCGGCTCCTCGTCCGCCACCGGCAGCACCACCTCGGGCGGCCTCGCCGAGACCGGCGCGGAGGACGAGGGCGGCATCAAGGCCCTGGCCCTGGTCGCCGGCACGGTGATCCTGCTCGGCGGCGCGGTGTTCACCTTCACCCCGTGGCGCCGCCTGCGCGGCACCCGCTGACACGGGAACGGCCCGGCACACCATCCGGGGTGGCGGGCCGCTAGGCGTAAGGCGCGGACGCGGCAGTTAAAGTAGGCCAAGAGCGCGTTTGCCGTATTTGGGTAAATGAAGAACGCAAGGCCCGCGAGCCC
>NZ_JBSGXU010000239.1:0-11366 GCF_053610205.1 Streptomyces sp. NPDC054932
GGACCGGCCTCGATGGCCGGTCCCGCCCCTGCGTCGTTCGTCGTGTGCCCGCCGGTCAGGGCTTCCGGTGGGACGGCCCCTTGGCGGCGGCCTCCGCGGCCTCCTTGGCCTCCCACTCCGCGATCACGTCGATCGGCGGCGGCGCCTTCGCCAGGAACACCCACGTGAAGTACACCGCGAGCACCATCGGCGGGAGCTTGAGCGCGATCAGCACCCAGCCCAGCTGCGTCGCGTCGCCCCACCAGTACAGCGGGAAGAGGATCGCGTACTTGGCGAGGAAGATCAGGCCCCAGGCCAGACTGGCCTTGACGTACGCCTTCTTGCGCCCGGGATTGCGGGTGCGCCAGGACAGGTTCTCCTTGAACACCGGGCCCAGGATCACGCCCAGCAGCGGGAAGCCCACCAGCGCCGAGACCGTGAAGGCCACGCCCAGGCCGACGCCGTAGATCATGCCGGGCAGGTAGAAGCCCTTGGCGCTGCCGGTGAAGAGGGCGAAGGCCACGCCCACGCCCACGCCGAAGACGCCGCTGAAGGCGTGCTTGACGGTGTCCTTGCGCAGCAGCCGCACGATCACGAGCAGGATCGCGACCGCGCCCGCCGCGACGGCGGACCACTTCACGTCCTTGTTGATCGTGTAGATCATGACGAAGAGCAGCCCGGGCAGCATCGTCTCCACGGTGCCCCGGATGCCGCCGAAGGCGTCGAAGAGCGCCGCCTGCGTCACGGCCTTCTGGTCCTCGGAAGCCGCGGCGGCCGACTCCGGGTTGGTCGGTTTGTCGAATGACGTCACCGGTTAATGCTCCTGTCCGAGCGGGCGGAGTTCGTACTTCGGGTTGAAGAGCACCCGACGGCCGTGGGTCATGGAGATGCGCCCCGAGGCAATCATGCGTCTGCCGGGCTCGATTCCCACGATCGAGCGACGCCCGAGCCAGACCACGTCCAGCGCGGCCGAGCCGTCGAAGAGCTCGGCCTCCAGGGCGGGTACTCCCGCGCGCGGCCGCAGGGTGACCGTACGCAGGGTTCCGGTCACCTTGACTATCTGACGGTCGTGGCAGTCGCAGATCCGCGTGCACCCCGCGGCCTCTGCGTCCTCCTGCAGCTCCGCCGAATGCAGCTCCTCCTGGGAGGTTGACAGCCGCTCAATCATCCGGCGGAACCGGCCCGCAGGCCTGGCCGGCTTCGCGGGCTTCTCGGGACGCGGTTCAGCACTCATACAGGAAGCGTACCGGCGTGCCCACTACCGCTCGAAGCGGTATCCCATGCCCGGCTCGGTGATGAAGTGCCGCGGGTGCGAGGGGTCCGCCTCCAGTTTGCGCCGCAGTTGGGCCATGTAGACCCGCAGATAGTTCGTCTCGGTGCCGTACGAGGGCCCCCAGACCTCCTGGAGCAGCTGCTTCTGGCTGACCAGCTTGCCGCGGTTGCGGACCAGGACCTCCAGCAGGTGCCACTCGGTGGGCGTCAGCCGTACGTCGCGCCCCTCGCGCACGGCCTTCTTGGCGGCCAGGTCCACCGTGAAGCCGTCGGTCTCCACGATCACCTCGTCCTCGCCCGCGCCAGCGGCCGGCTCGGCCCGGCGGACGGCTGCGCGCAGCCGTGCCAGCAGTTCGTCCATGCCGAACGGCTTGGTGACGTAGTCGTCGGCGCCCGCGTCCAGGGCCTCGACCTTCTCGTCGGAGCTGTGCCGGGCGGAGAGGACCAGGATCGGTACCCGGGTCCAGCCGCGCAGGCCCCTGATCACCTCGACCCCGTCCATGTCGGGCAGCCCGAGGTCGAGGACGACCACGTCGGGGTGGCGGGCGGCCGCGAGCTCCAGCGCGCTCGCGCCGTCGGCCGCGGCGTCGACCTCGTACCTGCGCGCCTTCAGGTTGATCACGAGCGCTCGGACGATCTGCGGCTCGTCTTCCACCACGAGCACCCGGGTCATTGAGGTCCTGCCTTCTGTCGCGTCATCCGGTCACGGTCGTGATCGGGTTCCATCGGTTCCACCGTCGCGCCCGCGACCACCGCCGCTGCGGCGGCTTCCGCCGCTGCGGCCGCCGTCGTACCGGCCGTCGTACCGGCCGTCGTCGTACCGGTGCCCACCGCGCGCAGGGTGAGCACCATCGTCAGCCCGCCCCCGGGGGTGTCCTCGGCCGTCAGGGTGCCGTCCATGGCCTCGGCGAACCCGCGGGCGACCGCGAGCCCGAGGCCCACGCCGGCCCCGCGCGGGGCGTCCCCGTAGCGCTGGAAGGGGGCGAAGATCCGGTCCTTGGCCTCGTCGGGCACACCCCGCCCGCGGTCGACGACCCGTACCTCGACCCGGTCGCCGAGGCAGCTGGCCGCCACCAGTACGGGCTCCCCCGACGGGCTGTACTTGACGGCGTTCTCCACCACGTTGGCCACGGTCCGCTCGAGCAGCCCGGGGTCCACCGCCACCATCGGCAGCGCCTCGGGCACGTCCAGCACCACGCTGTCCTCCGGTACGCCGCCCAGCGCCATCGGGACCACCTCGTCGAGGTCGATCTCCCGGATCAGCGGGGTGACGGTGCCGGTCTGCAGCCGGGACATGTCCAGGAGGTTGCCCACCAGGTGGTCGAGGCGGTCCGCGCCGTCCTCGATGCCCTCCAGCAGCTCGGCCCGGTCCTCCTCGGACCATTCCACGTCGTCGGAGCGCAGGGAGGTCACCGACGCCTTGATGGAGGCCAGCGGCGTACGCAGGTCATGGCTGACGGCGGCCAGCAGCGCGGTGCGGATCCGGTTGCCCTCGGCCATCCGGCGGGCCTCCTCGGCCTCGCCGACCAGCCGCTGGCGGTCCAGGACCACCGCGGCCTGGGCTGCGAAGGCGCCGAGCACCCGGCGGTCCTCGGCCGGCAGCACCCGCCCGGAGAGGGCCAGGGCCATGTGGTCCCCGATGGGCATGTCGACATCGGCGTCCTCGGGCCGGGCGACGGGGTTGGGGCCGACGCTGCCGGCCGGCTGCCAGGGCTCCACGTCGTTCGCCCGCTCCAGCAGGGCCACGGACTCCATGGCGAAGGTCTCGCGCACCCGCTCCAGCAGCGCGTCCAGCGTGGTCTCCCCGCGCAGCACGCTGCCCGCCAGGAACGAGAGGATCTCCGACTCGGCACGCAGCCGGGCCGCCTGATGGGTGCGCCGTGCGGCCAGGTCCACCACGGAGGCGACGGAGACGGCGACCCCGAAGAAGACGGCGATGGCGACGATGTTCTTCGGGTCGGACACCGTGAACCGGTGCAGCGGCGGCGCGAAGAAGTAGTTCATCAGCAGCGAGCCGAGGGCGGCGGAGGCCAGGGCCGGCCAGAGCCCGCCGAGCAGGGCGGCCGCGACCGTCAGCGACAGGAAGAGCAGCATGTCGTTGGCGAGCCCGAGGTCCGCGTCGATGTGTGTGAGCAGCAGGCACATCAGGACGGGGAAGACCGTTCCCACCACCCAGCCGGCCACGATGCGGGGCCGTCCGAGCCGGGCCGCGGAGCGCACCACGGGCAGGCCGCGGCCCTTGGCGACCTCCTCGTGCGTGACGATGTGCACGTCGAGGTCGGGCCCCGAGTCCCGGGCGACGCTCGCGCCGACGCCGGGACCGAAGACGTACTGCCACGACCGGCGGCGGCTGGAGCCGAGCACGACCTGGGTGGCGTTGACCCCGCGCGCGAAGGCGAGCAGGGCGTCGGGGATGTTGTCGCCGATCACATGGTGAAACGTTCCGCCCAGGTCCTCGACCAGGGTCCGCTGCACCGCGAGCTCCTTGGGCGAGGCGGCGGTGAGGCCGTCGCTGCGGGCGATGTAGACGGCCAGGATCTCGCTGCCCGAGCCCTTGGCCGCCATCCGGGAGGCGCGCCGGATGAGCGTGCGCCCCTCCGGCCCGCCGGTGAGCCCGACGACGATCCGCTCCCGTGCCTGCCAGGTCGAGCGGATGCCGTGCTCGCCCCGGTACTGCTGGAGGTACTCGTCCGCCCGGTCGGCCACCCACAGCAGCGCCAGCTCGCGCAGCGCGGTGAGGTTGCCCGGCCGGAAGTAGTTGGACAGGGCCGCGTCGACCTTCTCGGGCTTGTATATGTTCCCGTGCGCCATCCGCCGGCGCAGCGCCTGCGGGGACATGTCGACCAGCTCGACCTGGTCGGCCCGGCGGACCATCTCGTCCGGCACGGTCTCCCGCTGCCGCACCCCGGTGATCGATTCGACCACGTCCCCGAGGGACTCCAGGTGCTGGATGTTCACGGTGGACACGACGTCGATGCCGGCCCGCAGCAGCTCCTCCACGTCCTGCCAGCGTTTGGCGTTGCGCGAGCCGGGCACGTTGGTGTGCGCGAGTTCGTCCACCAGGGCCATGGCGGGCCTGCGGGCGAGGAGCCCGTCCACGTCCATCTCGGTGAAGTCGGCTCCCCGGTACGTCAGGGCCCTGCGCTCGACCTGTTCGAGGCCGTGGAGCATGACCTCCGTGCGCGGCCGGCCGTGGTGCTCGACGAAGCCGACGACGCAGTCCGCGCCCCGCTCCACCCGGCGATGGCCCTCCGAGAGCATCGCGTAGGTCTTGCCCACACCGGGCGCCGCGCCGAGGTAGATCCTGAGCTTGCCGCGTCCCATGCGCCCCATTCTCCGGGACGTCCGGGCCGTACACGCACCGATCCGTACCCCGGCGCCGATCTCTGACGGATCCCTGACGCGGTCGGATCAGCACGAGGCGGCGCGAGGCGCGGCACGGCACGCACTGGCCGGACAAACCGGTGGGCCCCACCCCCGAAGGAATGGGGCCCACCGGCCGAAATGCATGACGAGCCCCCCTGTGCGCGGGGGCCGTCCGAGGTCAGCGGACCTCGGTGATCTCCGGGCCTCGTTCGAGCTGGCCCATGCCGCCGCCGAAGCGGGAGCCCTCCTGGTCGTCCGTCTGCACGCCGTCCGGCACCATCTGGGCGTCGTTCGGCAGCTTCAGGACGATCGGGTCGCGGGGAGCCATCGGGCCGTCACCGCGGACGACGACGGTGTCCCGGAAGATCTGCTCCAGCACGCCCGCCGATTCGGGGCGCACCGCGGCCTGGCCGGAGATGACGCCGCGCAGGAACCAGCGCGGGCCGTCGACGCCGACGAAGCGGACCAGCTGGGCGCCGGTCTGCCCGTCCGGGAGCGGTACGGGCACCTGTGCACGCAGCTCCCAGCCCAGCGAACCCTGGGCCTCGTCGATGATGCCGCCCTGCTGGGTGATGCCCGTGGCGATCTCCTCGCGGACCTCGCCCCAGATGCCTTCCTTCTTGGGCGCGGCGAAGGCCTGCAGCTGCACGGCACTGTCGCCCAGGACCACGGTCGCGGCCACGATCGCGTCACCGGCGACCTCGACGCGCAGCTCCATGCCCTCGACACCGGGTACGAAAATGCCGCCGAGGTCGACCCGGCCGTCGGCCGGGTTCCCGAGCACCTCGGAGATGTCCCAGGGGCCGTCGGGCCGCGGGGCCGGCGGCAGGTTCACCCGGCGCGGCTGGGCAGCGCTCTCCTGCTCGCCCGCGTCGTCCTGCTCAGCGCCGACGCCGTCTACGACCTGCTCGGCCGCGCCGCCGTCCCTGGCGGAGTCGTTCTTCTTGCGACGTCCGAACACGTCACTGTCCTTCCCGGTCGGTTACGACCGAAGCGTAGCCATTCCCACCCTGCTGACCAGCGCCGAATCCGGCCACGGCCGCATGACCGCCGGTGGAGCCGAAACCCCCCTCGGCCCGGGCCGAGCCGGGAAGTTCCGCCACCTCGTGGAAGCGCACCTTCTCGACCCGCTGGACAACCAGCTGGGCAATGCGGTCGAAACGCTCGAACCGGACGCTCTCGCGAGGGTCGAGATTGACCACGATCACCTTGATCTCCCCACGGTACCCGGCATCCACCGTCCCCGGGGCATTCACGAGCGCGAGCCCGCAGCGGGCGGCCAGGCCCGACCGCGGGTGCACGAAGGCCGCGTAGCCGTCGGGGAGGGCGATGGACACCCCGGTGGGCAGTACGGCGCGCTCGCCGGGCTCCAGCTCGACGGCCTCGGTGGTGACCAGGTCGCAGCCGGCGTCGCCGGGGTGCCCGTATGCCGGAATCGGCACCTCCGGGTCGACGCGGCGAATCAGTACGTCGACCGGCCGGTGGGAATCGTGGTTGCTCTGGGACATCAGGGGTTCACCTCAAAGGCGCGTGCGCGCCTGACCTGGTCCGGGTCGGCCATCGCCGCCCGGATCTCCTCGGGCCGTCCGTTGTCGATGAAGTGGTCGACCTTCACCTCGATGAAGAGGGCGTCGGCGCGCACGGCGACCGGGCCCTGCGGTCCGCCTATCCGGCCGACGGCCGAGCAGTAGATCTTCCGTCCTGCGACGGCGGTGACCTCGGCCTCCAGGTACAGCACGGTGTCCACCGGCACGGGCCGCACGAAGTCGGTCTCCAGCCGCCCCGTCACCGCGATGACGCGCAGCAGCCAGTTCAGGGAACCCAGCGTCTCGTCGAGCGCGGTGGCGAGCACCCCGCCGTGAGCGAGACCGGGTGCGCCCTGGTGCGCCGGCTTGACGGTGAACTCGGCGGTGATGCGCACGCCCTCGCCCGCCCGCGCTTCCAGATGCAGTCCGTGGGGCTGGCCCCCGCCGCAGCCGAAACAGTGCTCGTAGTGCGCACCGAGGAGCTCGCCGGGTGCGGGCGCGTCGGGGTGCCGGACCGGTGCGGCGGCATCGTCCGGGGGCGTCAACGCTGTGTTTCGTCCACTCACAGCCGCAGACCTTACCCGCGCGGCTACCCACCGGTCGCCTCGTGGCAGGCTTGACCGCATGCAGCTCTCCACCGCGCACCACGACGAACGTCTGACCGCCCCCCGCTCCTGGTGGGGCATCGCCGTACTGATCGGACTCGCGTGCGCGCTGATGCTGCTGCCGCTCGGCACGATGCCGCTGCTGGCCGGTCTGGTCGGGGGCACCGCGCTGGCCGGGCTGGCGGTGAGCTCGTACGGTTCCGCGCGCGTGCGCGTGGTGAACGGTGCGCTGGCGGCCGGGGACGCGCGGATTCCGGTGGCGGCGCTCGGTGAGCCCGAGATCCTCGACGCCGAGGAGGCGCGCGCCTGGCGCACGTACAAGGCGGACACGCGCGCCTTCATGCTGATGCGCAGCTACGTACCGACCGCGGTCCGCATCGAGGTCACCGACCCGGCCGATCCGACCCCGTACGTCTACGTCTCCACCCGCGAGCCGCAGGCCCTGGTAGCGGCCCTGCTCGCCGCCCGGACCCCGGCGGTCTGACCGGCCCGGACGGGCCGTCCGGCCCGTGGCCCGGACCGCCCCGGCGGAGGTCCTCAGCCGTGCGCGGAGGGATCCGAGGCCTCGAGTGCGGCCCTGGTGGCCTCGGGAAGGGGCTGTACGGGCCGTTCCAGGGGCGGCAGGGTGCGCAGGACCTCCCAGGCCACCGCACGCCCGCGCAGGTCACCACGGACCTTCTCGGCGAGTTTGCGGGTGTCCCGCCGGTTCATGACCGCGCCGACGGCGGCGCCCACCATGAACGGCATGAGGTTCGGCAGGTTGCGGAACATCCGCTTCATGATCTGCTGGCGCAGTTCGCGCTTCACCTGCCCGCCGAGCGCCGCGTTGAGCGTCGTCGGCTTGGTCAGGTCGACCCCGCGCTCCTCCGTCCAGGCGGTCAGGTAGGCGAGGCTGCGCTGCTTGAGGTCTCCGTGCGGCCGCTGGCCGTAGACCTCGTGGAGTTCGGCGATGAGCTTGAGCTCGATGGCCGCGACCGCGGTGATCTCGGCCGCCAGTTCCGCCGGCATCGCGGGCGGCACCGGCAGCATGGCCGCCGCGCCCACCCCGGCACCCACGGTCGAGGTGGCGTTGGCGGCGCCCGAGATCAGCTTGTCGGCAAGCTGGTCGGGGCCGAGGCCCGGGAACTGCGCGCGCAGCGTCGCGAGGTCCCGAACCGGAACGCGCGGAGCGTTCTCGATGACCCTGTCCGTGAGGTACAGGGCGGCGTCCTTGATGCTTTCGCCGCCCTTGCGCACGCCGTTCTTGACGGCCTGCATCCGACGGGCCCCGAAACCGTGCCGGGACCCTTCACCGGCCTCCGCGGCCGACGGCACCGCCGGAGCGGTGTCGGAGGGCACGGCTATCGCCGCACTGGCGGAGCCGCCGGGAGCTCCAGGACCCGTTTCCGGACCCATGGGTGCCACCTGCGTCTCCGCCGGATCACCAGATTTCCGGAAGCGGCGCTTCCGGAAGGGTGTGGAGCCAGCCACGGCCGACGCCTCTCAGTCGCAGTCGCGACAGATCGGCTGACCGTTCTTCTCACGTGCCAGCTGGCTGCGGTGGTGCACCAGGAAGCAGCTCATGCAGGTGAACTCATCGGCCTGCTTGGGCAGGACCCGGACGGCCAGCTCCTCATTGGAGAGGTCCGCACCGGGAAGCTCCATGCTCTCGACAGAGTCGAATTCGTCCATGTCCGCGGAGGACGTGGACTTCTCGTTGCGCCGGGCCTTCAGCTCTTCAATGCTGTCGTTGTCGACGTCATCGTCGGTCTTGCGCGGGGTGTCGTAGTCCGTTGCCATTGTTCGCTCTCCCCCTCTGGGTGTTAGCGGTGTCTCAGCGCACGTAACGCACGAGAGGCCGGACTTGTGCCCGACCTGAGGCGGAGATTTTGCCTCACATCAAGGTCTGTTACTCAATCGACACCCAGCCGCCCGCCCGAAGAGCGATTGGCTGGGATGACGAGCGGGACCGTACACGGTCCGAGGGCCGTCATGCACAAACGCCACCCCGTGTATTTCCCGCCATCCGAGGGGCCGGAAACCCGGACTTCCCGGGCGTTCCGGCCGTGCCGGGGTCACTGAACGCACATGGCCCGACACCGGCCACTGTGATCGATCACACAGGACCAATTGTTTTCACAGGGCAAGCATTCAGCCAAAAGCGAACACGGGACAGGGGTCTCACAAAGGAAGAGTGACACGCATCACGAGGCCACCGCCTTCCCGGGGCATCGCCTGGATCCTGCCGCCGTGTGCGCGCGCCACGGAGCGCGCGATCGACAGACCCAGCCCGACACCCTTGTCGCTGCCCGTTCGCTCCGTACGCAGCCGCCTGAAGGGCTCGAAGAGGTTGTCCACCTCGTACGCGGGAACAACGGGACCCGTGTTCGATACCAGCAGGACCGCCTGATCGTGCTGCGACTCGGTGACGACCTCCACCCAGCCGTCCTCCGGCACGTTGTACCGGACGGCGTTCTGCACCAGGTTGAGGGCGATCCGCTCCAGCAGGACCCCGTTGCCCTGTACGACCGCCGGTGCCCGCTCGCCCCGGATCTCCACGCCCTTCGCCTCGGCCTCGCCGCGCACCTGGTCGACGGCGCGCGAGGCGACCTCCGCCAGGTCCACCGGCTTGCGCTCGACGATCTGGTTCTCGCTGCGGGCCAGCAGCAGCAGGCCCTCGACCAGCTGCTCGCTGCGTTCGTTGGTGGCCAGCAGGGTCTTCCCGAGCTGCTGGAGCTCGACGGGGGCCCCGGGATCGGAGAGATGGACCTCCAGCAGCGTCCGGTTGATCGCCAGCGGCGTGCGCAGCTCGTGCGAGGCGTTCGCCACGAACCTCTGCTGCGCCGTGAAGGCCCGCTCCAGCCGGTCGAGCATCTCGTCGAAGGTGTCCGCGAGCTCCTTGAGCTCGTCGTCCGGCCCGTCCAGCTCGATCCGCCGGGTCAGGTCGGAGCCGACCACCCGGCGCGCGGTCCGGGTGATCTTGCCGAGCGGCGAGAGCACCCGGCCGGCCATCGCGTAGCCGAAGGCGAAGGCGATGATGCTCAGGCCCAGCAGGGCCATGAGCGACCGGCTCAGCAGGTCGTCCAGGGCGTGCCGGCGCTGTTCGAGCACGCACTGGTTGACGGCCGCGTTGAACTGTTCCGGCTCCAGGGGGCCGCCCATCACACCGGAGCAGTTGGTGCTGGAGACCTTGACCTGGCCGCCGACGATCTGGAACGGCAGGGCGTTGCCCTGCCGCAGCGCCTGCGCCGCCAGCAGGTAGATGATCGACAGCAGCAGGATGCCCGCGATCAGGAACATCCCGCCGTACAGCAGGGTGAGGCGTATGCGGATGGTCGGCCGCAGCCACGGGAAAGGAACCTCGGGCTGGCCGGGGTCCCAGGTCGGTTTCGGTGGCGCGACCGGTGGCGCCGGGGTGACGGGCACGCGCTTCAAATCCGGTATCCGGAACCGGGCACGGTCACGATGACGGGCGGCTCGCCCAGCTTGCGGCGCAGGGTCATGACGGTCACCCGCACGACGTTGGTGAAGGGGTCGGTGTTCTCGTCCCAGGCCTTCTCCAGCAGCTGCTCGGCGGAGACGACGGTCCCCTCGCTGCGCATCAGCACCTCCAGCACCGCGAACTCCTTCGGCGCCAGCTGGACCTCCCTGCCCTCACGGAACACCTCGCGGCGGTTCGGGTCGAGCTTGATGCCGGCCCGCTCCAGTACGGGCGGCAGCGCGACCGTGGTGCGCCGCCCGAGCGCCCGTACGCGGGCGGTCAGCTCGGTGAACGCGAAGGGCTTGGGCAGATAGTCGTCCGCACCGAGCTCCAGGCCCTCCACCCGGTCGCTGACGTCGCCGGAGGCGGTCAGCATCAGCACGCGGGTGGGCATGCCGAGCTCGACGATCTTCCGGCACACGTCGTCACCGTGCACGAGGGGCAGGTCCCGGTCGAGCACGACCACGTCGTAGTCGTTCACGCCGACCCGCTCCAGGGCGGCGGCGCCGTCGTACACGACGTCCACGGCCATGGCCTCCCGGCGCAGTCCGGTGGCCACCGCATCGGCGAGCAGCTGCTCGTCCTCGACGACGAGTACGCGCACGTCGTTTCCTTCCTCCGAGCCCAGAAGGGCACACGTGTATTGCGTCGCCCATCCTGCCCGTTTCGGCCATAAACCGGCTGTAAGGCGGCCTGCGCACGGGGCCAGCGGGGCGGAAGTGAGGATTCCCTGGCCTTGCGAGGTTTCTGGGCCCAGGGTGCAGGGGAGGACGACAGCACACCCCATCCACTCCCTGACGGCGGACAGCCACGTGCCGCCGCCGACCCACGAAGAGGGGGCGAACCCACATGGACGCATTCACCGCGGGTCTCCTGCAGCGCATCAGGGCCACGCAGTCGGACCTCAGGCACGCCCGTGAGACGGGCGACGACTTCCTCGCGGAAGTGGAGCTGGCGGAGTTGGAAGACCTCCAGCGCCTGGCCGCCGAACACGGTGTCCCGGTGTCGGTCGCCGTGCCCGCCTGCTGATCCCCCGATCAGCCGGGCCCGTTGTTTCCTGCACAGCCTGCACAGTCTGCACAGCCTGCACAGCACGGTCCGTACCGCACGGTCCGATCCTGCACGACGCGAACCCCGGACGCCCCAGCGGGCGTCCGG